>NZ_JAPJQF010000067.1:0-12505 GCF_030825285.1 Anaerotruncus massiliensis (ex Togo et al. 2026) | reverse complement strand
CGGGCCGGATTCTCTATCAGGATGGCCTGCGGCCAAATCCCCTGCGACCCCAGCGCCGCCTCCGGTTGGCCTGCGGCCAAAGTCGGCGGCGCCCTGTCACAGATCAGCGGACAAGCCTTCAGCATCCCGCCCGCCGCCGCGCCGCGGGCGCAATGCCTCTGCCGGCGAGTCTCAGGAACCGTACCGGAAGTGCGCCC
Organism: Anaerotruncus massiliensis (ex Togo et al. 2026); assembly: GCF_030825285.1. Taxonomy (NCBI): domain Bacteria; kingdom Bacillati; phylum Bacillota; class Clostridia; order Eubacteriales; family Oscillospiraceae; genus Anaerotruncus; species Anaerotruncus massiliensis (ex Togo et al. 2026). The sequence continues at coordinate 12,308 of NZ_JAPJQF010000067.1, read as the reverse complement.
GGGGAGGCACGGCCGCTTTTACGTGGCGCGCAGCGCCCACGGGGAGGCGGAAAACCGGGCGGTACAGCCGCCCGCGCGCGCAGGGCGCACGTCAGTTGCGGCCCCTGCCCACAACTGACCCCGCGATCGGTCAAGCCGATGCGCGTGCGCCTACCCGGCAAGCTCGCCGCGCATTCCGTTTCTGCCTGTTGGGAGCGCCTGCAACCTGAATTGAGCCCTCAGCTGGTGTACCCGTGGGGAGCGGCGGTAGTCTGCGGGTTATGGCAAGGTACTCCAGGGGATACCTAAGGGGGCGGTGGAGCCCCCTTAGGCGGACTTTTGGTTCCTTTTCGTCCGTCCGAAAAGGAACCCGTGGTGCGCGGCGGAACGCGCCCGTGATTCTTGCCGCCCACGGGCGGCAATTCCCGCGATAGCCCCGCCGGGCGCAGCGCGGCAAATCCAGAACCGACCGCAGGGCGGAAAAAATCCATGGGCGGCCCCCGACCAGCGGAAGCCGCCCGTTTCCGGCCCCGGCGTCAGATGGGAAACCTTCCGTCCGGGGATGGGTTTCCCTGCGCGCGGAAAACCGCGCGCAGGGAGAGAATTGGGAGATTAGATGGTGTCTTTGTTGAGGACCGAAACGCCGGTGTCGACGTTGGTCTGGTCGATGGTCTCTCCGGAGAGCGCCTTGACGGCAACCTTGACGCCTTCACGGCCCATGACGTCCGGATTCTGCGCCATGGTGCAGAGCAGGAAGCCGTTCTTGATGAGGCCGAGGATCGTGTCGGATTTGTCGAAGCCGACGCCGATGACGGTGCCGCCGGCCTCCTGGATGGCGTTGCCGGTGCCGACCGTGGAACCCTCGTTCGCGCCGAAGATGCCGACGCAGCCCTGGGTGATGTAGTTCGCGGCGATATCCTTGGATTTCGCGGCGTCGCCGTCGCCGTACTGGGTCTCGAGGATCTCAAACTTGGTGCCCTCAAAGGCGGCGCGGAAGCCCTCTTCACGGGCGACGGTGGAAGCGGTGGCGGCGTTGACGTTGACGATGCCGATCTTGCCCTCGGTGATGCCGGCGGCTTCCAGGGCCTTGATCATCTCGTTGCCCGCGGTGGTGCCGGCGGCCTTGTTGTCGGTGGCCAGCGTCGCGACGCCCGGATAATCGGCGGCGGAGTCGACATAGACGATCTTGACGCCGGCGGCCTCAGCCTCTTTCAGGGAAGCGGTGACCGCGTCGGGGCCGTTGGCCGCGAGCAGGATGGCCTGCGCGCCGCCCGCGACGGCGTTGTTGATGCACTCGATCTGCTTGGCGTCGTCCTTGACGTCGGGAGCGAGCCAGTTGTAATCAACGTTGCCCAGCTCGGCGACGGCCTCTTTGCAGCCCTTGTCGACGTTGACCCAGTGCTGGTCCATCTGGTCCATGGTGATCAGGGTGACCTTGTAGTTGCCGGCAGGCGCTGCGGGCTCGGCGGCATCGGCGGGGGCCGGTTCGGCGGTGCTGGCGGGAGCCGCGGGTTCGGCGGCGGGTTTCTCGCTCGAGCAGCCGGCCATCAGGCCCAGCGCAACGACGAAGCACAGGAGCAGCGCGGTAATTCTGGTTTTCATTTCTCGAATTCCTCCTAACGTTTTGTCCCAGTTTATCCTTAAAGCAGTTCCGCTTTAATTCGGGTTTCAGGCGGCCTTTGCGGCGGCGGGTTCCTTTTTGCGGCGGGGCTTGCGTCCGCTGCGCACGACGACGTCGAGCAGGACGGAGACCACGACGATGATGCCGATGACGATGTTGCGGATGGCGACCGGCGCGCCCGCGAATTGCAGTCCGTTCTGGAGCACGCCCCAGATCGACGCGCCGATGACGGTGCCGAGCAGGATGCCCTGGCCGCCGAGGGTGGAGACGCCGCCGATGACCGACGCGGCGACCGCGTACATCTCATACATGTTGCCGGCGTCCATCGTGCCCATGCCGCTGGTGGCGCAGGTCACGAGGCCGACCACGCAGGCGCAGATCGAACTGACGACGTAGGCCTTGGTGGTGGAGGTGATGACGTTGACGCCCGACAGGCGCGCCGCCTCGATGTTGCTGCCGACCGCGTAGATGTGGCGGCCGGTACGGGTTTTGCTGAGGACGAAGTTGAAGACGAGCCACAGCACGATGGCGATCCAGATGGTGTTGTAGACGCCCGCGAGCTTGCCGTAGTAGAAGAAGTCGCGGAAGCCCTGCGCGCCCTCGCCGATCGAGTCGGTGTTATAGTTGTTGTTGACGATCTGCGCGATGCCGCGCGCGATGGTCATGGTGCCCAGCGTGGCGATGAAGGGGGGCAGCTTGCAGTTTGCGACGAGCTGTCCGTTGAGGACGCCGACCGCGATGCAGCAGACGAAGGTGATGACGACCGCCGCCCACGGGTTGACCCCCTTGGTCATGAGGGTGGCGGAGATCATGCAGCTCATGCCGACGACCGAGCCGATCGAAAGGTCGATGTTGCCGGTGATGAGCACATAGGACTGCCCGATGCCGATCATCAGGATCGGCGCGATCTGCCTAAGCAGGTTGCCGACGTTCTTCCCCGAGAAGAACATGGGGTTGAGGATGCCGAAGACGATGCACAGGATGACGAGGCCGACGGTGACGGTGACGACCTGCCCCATTCCGCGGATCGCGAAGAGTTTTTTCAGAGGACTCTGCTTTCTTTCCATATCGAACGCTCCCAACTATTCTTTCGTCACGCGGTGGCCGCGCGGTCCTTTTGCAGCTTGTTTTCAAAGCGGGTCGCATATTCGAGGACCTTTTCCTGGGTGGCCTCCCCGACCATCAGCTCCCCGGTGACCCTGCCGTCGCACATCACGATGATGCGGTCCGCGAACCCCATGATCTCGGGCATCTCCGACGAGACGAAGAAGACGCCGATGCCGTTCTGCTTGAGCTCGTTCATGAGGTTGTAGATCTCCACCTTCGCGGCGACGTCGATGCCGCGCGTCGGCTCGTCGAACATGACGACCCGGGAGTTGCGCGCCAGCCACTTGCCGACGACCACCTTCTGCTGGTTGCCGCCCGACAGGCTCGCCGCGTTGACCTCCGCGTTCGGGAGCTTGATGGTCAGGTTCCTGACCGTCCGGTCGACCATCTCCCGCTCCTTCTTCGCGTTCACCACGCCCGCGCCGTTGCAGAGGATATCCAGGTTCGGCAGCGCGATGTTCTCACGGATCGACAGCTTGGTGCACAGCCCGTCCTTTTTGCGGTCCTCGGGAGCGAGCACGATTCCCGCCTTGATCGCGTCCATCGGGCATTTGATGTCGAGGGGCTTTCCGTCGAGGAGGACCTCCCCGCCCTCCTTCGGGTCCACCCCGAAGATCGCCCGGGTAGTCTCGGTGCGCCCCGCGCCCATCAGCCCGGCGATGCCGACGATCTCGCCCTCGTAGATGTCGAAGCTCACGTCGCGGACCATCCGGCCCGCGTTGAGGTTCCTGACCTCGAAGATCTTCTTCCCCCGCTCGCAGCGGACCTTGGGGAACTTCTCCTTGATCTCGCGGCCGACCATGTTGGCAATGATCTCCTCCATGTTGGTGTCCGCGAAGTTGACGCTTGTGATGAATTTGCCGTCCCGCATGATCGTCACGCGGTCGACGATGTGCTGCAGCTCCTCCAGCCGGTGGGAGATGTAGACGATGCCGCATCCCTCGTCCCTGAGCTTGTGGATGATGACGAAGAGGTCGTCGATCTCCTTGGAGGTGAGCGCCGAGGTCGGCTCATCCATGATGAGCACCCGCGCGTTGGTGGAGAGCGCCTTGGCGATCTCGACCATCTGCTGCTTGGAGACCGCCAGGTCCCCGACCACCATGTCCGGGTCGATGTCGATGTTCAGGCGTCCGAGGATCGCCCCCGCCTCCCGCTTCATCTCCCGCTCGGAAAGCACGCCCGATTTGGTGCGCTCGCGTCCGAGGAAGATGTTTTCGGCGACCGTCAGGTGCTGGCACATGTTCAGCTCCTGGTGGATGATCGCCACGCCCATCTCCTGCGCCTTTTTGGGGGTGAGGTCCGTGGTGATCTCCTGGCCGAAGAGCTTCATCGTGCCGCTGTCGCGGGTGTAGACGCCGCTCAGGACCTTCATGAGCGTGGACTTTCCCGCGCCGTTTTCCCCGAGCAGGGCCATCACCTCGCCCGCGCGCAGGTTGAAGGAGACGTCGTCCAGCGCCTTGACGCCGGGGAAGGTCTTGTTGATATGTTCCATCTCAACGATATAATCCTGCATCCAATCCACCTATCTTTCCCATGTCCGGGCCCTTGTTACGGTTTCAGTATAGCACCCCCCGCCGCGGACGGTAAGGGGGGCGGTTTTGGTCTTATGGGGGGAATTTTTTGAAGTTTTTATGCCTCATGTCCATATCCAATAAATCAGTCGATTCATTTTTGTGCAGTCTGACAAAGACATTCGCGGCCGCGCGCCCCTTTACGCATCCGGCGCGGGTTTTGTCCGGGCGGCGGGCCGTTTTCCAGGGCGCGGCGATGGTCCCCGGAGAACGAAAGGCGGCCGCCCGGATGGGCGGCCGCCGAAGCGCCGGGGTTATTGCCCCGCCCGGAAGAGCGGGAATTCACTGCTGAGATACTCCCGTTTGAGCCGCCCCTGCTCGACGACGAGCAGGCGGTCGGCGACCGACAGGCAGTCGGAGATGCTCACCGCGAGCAGCACCACGGCGGTGCCGCGCGCCTTGACCTGGCCGATCAGGTCGATGATGTGGCGGCGCAGGTACATGTCCGCGCCCGAAAAGGGCTGCACGCAGAAGAGCACCCGCGGGTGGAGCAGGTGGGCGCGGTAGTAGACGAGGCTGTAGAGGGAGGCGGGCGAAAGGCCGGTGATGTCGGGGGCGTGGATGTCCGCCCCGACCAGCGGCTCGTACTCCCGCACGATGCTCTTGCGGATGGCGGAGTTGAGCCAGAGGGCCGGCTCCCGCCGGTCGAGCCAGAAGCAGAGGTTGTCCAGGTAGCTCATCTCGCGGAAGAGGGAGGTGTGGATGGGGTCCTCCCCGACAAAGCCGAGCTGTTTTTTGAGCCTGCGGGCGTTGCGCGCCCAGCTCTCGCCGCCCACGAGGATCTCCCCCTCCTGCGGCTGCGCCCCCCGGCTGAGCAGGCGCACGAGGTCGGAGAGCACGGTGTTGTTCATGTCGAGCAGCACGACGCACTCCCCCCTGCCGGCGGTGAAGCTCATGCCGCGCATCTGGTCGGTGACCACCCCCGAAAGGGAGAGCGCGCCGTCGCGGGGGGCCTCCCCGTGACCGCCCGCGCCGCTGCCGCGGAAGAACTCGCAGGAGAACTGGAGCACCGTCTCGTCGCGGAAGTCGGGGCGGTCGAGCACCTTGAGCGCCTTGCCGTCCTCCATGAGGGTGACGCGGTCGCAGATGGTGAACGCCTCCTCGTGGTGGTTGCAGATGTAGAGGAAGCTCATCCCCTGCGCTGCGCAGTGGCGGAGCAGGCGGTGGATTTTGACGAGGTCGGCGGCGGAGATGAAGTTGCTGATGTCGCGGATGACGACGAGCTTCACCCCGGTCACGACGGCGCGCAGCAGCTCGACGACGCATTTTTCAAAGAAGGAGAGCTGGGAGACGGGCGCTCCCGCGTCGATCTCGACGCCGAAGTCGTCGGTGAACCGGCGGAGCTGCCGTTCGAGCACGCGCGGCTCGATCAGGTATTTTTTGAAGCCGCGGCGGAGCACGAAGATGTTGTCCGCGACGGTCAGATCCTCCACCAGCCGGCTGCGCTGCTCGATGACCGACACGCGGTTCATTCCCATCGAGCTGTGCTCGTAGTTGTTGACGAGCTGCTCCTGGAAGTAGACGTAGCCGTAGTGGATGGGCAGGTTCTGGCAGATCAGCCGGACGAGCGCCTCCTTGCCGTGGGAGTTGATGCAAACCAGCCCCATGATCTCCCCCTGGAAGATGTGGAGGTTCATATTGTCCAATTGCGTAACGCCGTCGGTGATGCGGGTCACCCGCTCGAGCCGCAGGATTTCCTGTTTCATGGCTACGCCCCTTTGATCTTCACGTCGTGGGTGATGCGCGGCAGGTTGATCTCCACGTCGGTGCCGATGCCGACCGTGCTGAAGATGTTGATGCCGTACTCCTCCCCGAAGAGCAGGCGGATGCGGTTGTTGACGTTGACGATCGCGATGCCGCCCTTCTTCTCCCCGTCCGGCTTGACATAGTCGAAGGCGGGCTTGCCGAGCTTTTCGGTGAGCTCCCGCAGCCGCTCGGGCTCGATGCCGAGCCCGTCGTCCGACACGGTGATGATGAGGCGCATTTCGGTCGCCTCCACCTTGATGCGGATGCTCCCCTTCCCCACCTTGCGCTCGATGCCGTGGAAGATGGCGTTTTCCACGATCGGCTGGAGGGTCAGCTTGGGCAGGCGGTAGTTGTAGAGCACCTCGCGGTCCTCGTCCCCGCAGTCGACGGTCAGGCTCAGCCGCTCGCCGAAGCGGTACTGCTGGATGATGTAGTAGCTTTCGATGTTGTCGAGCTCGTCCTCAAGCGTGACGAGGTGCTCGACGTTGGAGATCGTGTAGCGGAAGAAGGTGGCGAGCGCCTCGGTCATCTCCGCGACGTTCGTCAGCCCCGCCGCGAGCGCCTCGCCGCGGATGCCCTCGAGGGTGTTGTAGAGGAAGTGGGGGTTGATCTGGTTTTGCAGCGCGAGGTACTGGGCCTGCTTTTTGGTGGCGGAGATCAGCTCGTTGGTGTTGAGCTGGGCGCGCAGGCGGAGCACCGCGTCCTCCATCTCGGGGCTGAGCGGGTAGCGCAGGTCGTAGATGCCCTGCATCGTATAGCCGCCCACAAAGAGCTGGAGGATCTTTTTCGTCTCCTGATAGGGCAGGAACACCCATTTGAAGGCCGCGTAGCAGAGCGCGGCGAACCCGGCCGCGCCGGTCACGGCGAGCAGCGCGTGGGCGCCGTCGCGCACCGCGCACACGGCCACCGCGATCAGAAAGCAGCCGAAGAACGCCGCCGCCGCGAGGGTGAGCAGGAGGACGCGGTGGGAGAGGTAGCGGTTGAATTTCTTTTTCATATCGGTCCCCCCGCCTCAGGAATAGAGCTTGCGGAACTCGTTGGGCTTGAGGCCGGTAAACTTCTTGAAGCTCTGGGTGAAGTGCTTGAGGTCGTTGTAGCCGACCTGCTCGCACACCGCCGCGACGCTGAGGCTCGTCTCCTTGAGCAGCTCCTTGGCCTTGTTCATCCGCACCTCCGAGAGGTATTCGAGGAAGTTCTGGCCGCTCTCCTTTTTGAAGAGGGAGGAAAAATACGCGGCGCTGAAGCCGACCACCCCGCTCACCTCCTCGAGGCTCAGCGGGCTCCGGTAGTTCTGCTGGATGTACTGCTTGGCGGCGCGGATGGGGCGGCGGTCGGCCTGCCTGCGGTCGCGGACGACCGCCTCGAGCGACTCCCCGACCATCCGCGAGAGGGTGTCGAAGAGGGCGCCCGCGTCGGGGCAGAGGTCCGCCTCGCCGGTGAACCGCTCGTAGAAGGCCTGCGTGTCCCCCTCGGTGAGCCGGTGGTTGCGCAGCAGCATGAGGTAGACGCTGCACGCGTCCGCCGCGAGGCGGAAGAGCTCCTGTCCCGAAGCCCCCGGCGCGCCGAGCGCGCGGGTGCGCAGCGCGGCGATTGCGGCGGCGGCCCCGTCGGCGTCGAGCACCTCGAGCGCGGCCTCGAAATTCTTGCTGAACTCGGCGAGCAGCGCGTCGCGGTCGAGCGTTTCCGCCTCCTGCGCGCCGCCCTCGATCAGCTTGCCGGTCCCCTCGACCAGCCGCTGCGCGGCGGCCCGCTGGGCCGACGCGAGCGATTCCCCGATGCCGCCGATCTCCGCGGCGGGCGCGCCCAGCCCGATCGTGAGCCGCGCGCCGCCGAAGAGCGCCTGCTGGAGCAGCAGCTCGTCGAGCGCGTTTTTGAGCTGCTTGCGCACCGTCTTGCGCTCCTCCTCGGGAAAGTTCAGGATCCCGTAGGCGCGGCAGCCCTGCGTGCAGATCTCCAGGTCGGCGCAGCGCTCCTGAAGCGCGTCGCGCAGCGCCTTTTCCAGCCGTTCGGTCAGCAGCTTCATGCCGTCCTGGCAGAGGGCGTCCGCCGGGCAGTCGAGCTTGGCCACGAACATCTGGAAGCACCCGGGCGCGAAGTGGAAGTGGTAGTCCGCGTTGATCCGCGCGATGTCCGCGTCGGGCGAGACCGCGCCCCCCTGTAGGAGCAGGTTCGCGAAGAGCCCGGCGCGCAATTTGTCGATGTCGCTCTGGATGGTCATCTTGAGCTGTTCGGCGCTCGTGAGCTGCTCGGTGCGGCGCAGGTATTTTTCCCGCGTGCGCAAGAGCGTCTCGATGAGGTCCGCCTTTTTGATCGGCTTTAACAGGTAGTCGCTCACCCCGTATTTGATCGCGCTCTGCGCGTATTCAAAGTGCCGGTAGCCGCTCACGATGATGAAATCGAGGTCGGGCTTGGCCGCCTTGGCGCGGCTGATGAGCTCGAGCCCGTCATATCCGGGCATCCGGATGTCGGTGATGATCAGGTCGGGGCGCAGCGTCTCCACGAGTTCGAGCGCCTCGATCCCGTTGTGCGCCACCCCGGCGACCTCCATATCGAGCGACGCCCAGTCCACCAGGCTGCAAATGAGCTGGCAGACCTTCGCCTCGTCGTCCGCAACGATGACCTTCATCATACGCTTGTCCTCCCCCAAAACCGCAATTCCATTTCATACCAAGTTTATCTTATCCGCTTCCCTCCGGATTGTCAATCCGACAAAATCCGCGTTCTTTTTCTCCTGCAAAATAAAAGCGGCAAAGAAAAAATGCGCCTGAAGCAGGGCCCGGCGCCCGCAAAAAGGCCCGGCGCTCCGCGGAACGCCGGGCCTTTTCCCACCCACGGCCTTTTTGGCTTTGCGGGGATGAACGCCTTTAGGGCATAAAGCCGCGCGCGGCCGGAAGCCCGCAGGCGGGCGCGGCGGCCAGCACGGCGCGGGCGACGGCGCGCGCCATGACGCGCGCAGCCAGCGTGCCCACCACGTTGACGTCCGCGTCGACCTCCCCGACCGAGAGGGCGTAGACGCTGTCCCCGTCGGCGGTCGTGTGCACCGGCCGGATGGCGCGCGCGTAGCCGTTCTGGGCCATCGCCGCGATCTTCGCCATCTGCGCTTTCCCAAATTTCCCGTTCGTGACGACGCACCCGAGCGTCGTGTTGCCGGTGAAGAAGTTCTGTTTGCTCGAATAGTCGGCAAAGAGCGCCTCCTCGCTGTCCGCGAAGGCGCTTTTGTCCGGGGCGAGCAGGCCCGCGAGCTTTCTGCCGCTGTCGGGGTCGAAGACGTCCCCCAGGGCGTTGACCGCGGCGACCGCCCCGACCTTGAGTTCCCCGAGCCGCACGGCGTAAAAGCCCTGCCCCGACTTCATCATCCGGGCGGGCCCGCCGAGCTTGCCGACCGTCGCGCCCGTGCCCGCGCCGAAATTCCCCTCGCGCGGGGCGTTTTTCTCCGCGTCGAGACAGGCGGCATAGGCCATCTCCGCGTCGGGGTGCGCGTCGGGCGAGCCGACCCCGAGGTCGAAGAGGCAGCTCTCGCAGACGAGGGGCACCGGGCGGACGCCGGTATCCACGCCGACGCCGCGCCCGGCGAGATAGCGCATCACGCCGTCCGCCGCGCCCAGCCCGAACGCGCTGCCCCCCGACAGGAGCACCGCGTGGATGCCCTCGGCGGCGGCGGTGGGCTGTAAAAGCTGGCTTTCGCGGGAGGCGGGGCCGCCGCCGCGCACGTCCACGCCCGCGGGCGCGCCCCGCTCGCAGAGGAGCACCGTGCAGCCGGTCGCGGCCTCGGGGTCCTGCGCGCAGCCGATTTTGAGGTTTTCGATCTCTGTAATGGCAATTTCCTTCACAGGGCTTACCTCCCCGATTTGAGGAATTTCCGCAGCGGCGGGCAGATGAGCGCCGTCAAAAGGATGGCGGCGGCCAATTCGAGCAGGCCGTTGACGCCCACGATGGCCAAAAAGACCTGGCGCAGCGGCAGGGCCTTGAAGAAATACCACAGGCAGCCGAGCACCCCGACCGTGTGGCAGACGGCGGCGGCCGCCGCCGAGATCCCCGCGGCAAGCGATTCCTTCCGGAGGAGCTTTTTGAGCGCGAGGAAGAGCGCGCCCGCGATCACGCCGAGCAGGACGCGCGGAAGGATGCACATGACGATCGACTGGACCGGCGCGCCGCTGGCGGCCGGGGAAAAGAGCATGTCGATCGGCGGGGTCGGGGCCATAATGGCGCGGACCATGCTGATGAGCCCGAACTCGAACCCGAGCAACGCGCCGCAGCCGGGGCCGAAGAGCACCGCCCCGAGGATGACGGGGATGTGCAGGATCGTGATGGACACCGGCGGGACCATGATGAATCCAAGGGGTGTGAAGCCAAGTACCGCCAGCAGTGCCATCAGCAGCGCATACTGCACGAGCCGTGCGGTCTTCCGGGTCGTCTGGGACATTGTCATTCGCTCCTTGCTGCTGCTCCCGGATGGGATGCAGCGCATGTTGTATTTATCTATTGCAGCGCAATAAATAGCAAAATCCGGACCGGGCTAGAATTTCAGGAGCCCGTTTTCGTCATAGCGGAAATTCGGGCCCCATGCAACCTCCCAGTAGTAGCCGTCCAAATCGGCAAAATAGGCGTGGTAACCGCCCCAAAAGACCTCCTGGGGCGGCTTTACGATCCTGCCGCCCGCGTGTTCCACCAGCGCGGCAGTCTCGTCGACCTGTTCGCGCGTCTCCACATTGTAAGCCAGTGTGATCCCCGCGAAGCCGTCCGTGACCGGAGGCGGGGCCGTTCCGGAGATGTCCTTTGCCAGAAGGTCCAGCGGGTAGAGCTCGAATTTGGTGCCCGGCGTATCAAAAAAAATGACCTCGGGGCAGTCCTCCGTGCAGTCGGTCCGGAAGCCCAGGCCGTCCCTGTAAAAACGGACGGCGGCGGCCATATCCCGGACCCCGAGGCAGATGCAGGTGATTTTATTCATCGCGGCGGTTCCTTTCTTCTCGCGGATCAGACGTTGTTTTTGCGCCAGGCGGCATAGAGGCCGTCGATGCGCAGGGTGCTGTCGACGGTGATTTCCCGCCGGCAGAGCGGCACGACCACGTCGGCCAGCGCGCCGCACGCGACGACCGAGGCCGCCGGGCCGGCGGCCTCCTCGTACCGCGCGATCATCCCGTCGATCATGCTTGCGGCGCCCAGCAGCACGCCCGACTTCATGCTGTCGACCGTGTTGGTGCCGATGACCGGCACCGGCCCCTCGAGGCTGATGTGGGGAAGCTGCGCCGCCCGGTTGCTGAGCGCGTCGAGCGACACCTTCACCCCCGGCATGATCGAGCCGCCGATAAAGGTGCGGGAGCGGTCCACCACCGAAATTTTCGTCGCTGTTCCGAGGTCGACGATGATGGCGGGCAGCGGATAGCGGTCCATCGCGCCGATGGCCGCGGCCACGAAGTCCGCGCCGAGCTGCGCGGGATTGTCGATGCGGATGTTGAGCCCCGTCCTGATGCCCGGCCCCACCTGGAGCACCCGTTCGGCCCCGCAGAGCTGGAGGGCCGCCTTGAGCACGGGCGAAAGCGGCGGCACCACCGAGGAGATGATCGCACCCTTGAGATCCTGCTCGCTCTGGCGGTGCAGGTGGAGGATGTGGTGGAAGAGCATCGCGTATTCCACCTCGGTTTTGTCCGGCTCGGTGAGGATATGGCAGACGAAGAGGCGGTTTTCCGCCTCGTAAGCGCCGATGGAGATGTTGGTATTGCCCACGTCGACGGAAAGGATCATACGTCCGCCTCCTCCCGCCGGTAGGCGAGGATCGCGGTGACGCAGGCCACAGTGACGAGCGCGCAGCCGACCACCAGAAGGTATGGGATCGCGGTCATGCCGTAGAAGGCCGCGCTTCCCCGGTCGAGGTAGCAGAGCAGCGTGGTCGTCAGTCCGCACATGCCGAGAAAGAGCCAGACCGCGTCAAACACCAGCGATTTGCGGTGCCCGCCGAGCAGCAGCTGTTGCACGAGATAGACGACCGGAAGGACGGTCATCGCGAGGGTGCGCAGCCACCAGGCCAGGTCGAGGGACGGGACGAGCGCCTCCGGCCCAAACCCGAAGAGCACGAGCAGCTGGAAGACGAGCGCCACGATCAGCGCGACCGCGCCGAAGGAGCCGAGCACCGTCGCGGCGGTCGCGCCCGCGCTGGGGCCCTCTTCCCCGCCGAGCTCCATGCCCGGCGCGCTGAAATAGTCCTCAAGCAGCGATTCGCCGCAGTAGCCGCACCGCCGCGCCCGCCCGCTCACCGGGCGTCCGCAGTTGGGGCAGGTCGCCATGTT
>NZ_JAPJQF010000066.1:0-12568 GCF_030825285.1 Anaerotruncus massiliensis (ex Togo et al. 2026) | reverse complement strand
GCCGCGCGGCGGAACGCGCTCGTATTTCTTGCCGCTTGGAAAGCGGCAATTCCCGCGATAGCCCCGCCGGGCGCAGCGCGGCACCCCCTCCGCCGCCCGCCGGGCGGCAAAATCAGAAGCCGATTCACCGCAAACGGCGGTTGCAATCATAGATCAGAGTGAACAGAAAAGAAAGAAGGGACTTACCATGCGGAAATGGACACGTGCGCTCTCGCTGCTGCTTGCGGCGGTGCTGGCGCTTTCGCTGGGCGCCTGCGGGAAAAAAGCGGATGAAAAGGTGCTCAACGTCTTCACCTGGGCGACCTACTTCCCCGACGATATCCTCGCGGAGTTTACCGAGCAGACGGGCATCAAGGTGAATTACAGCACCTTTGAGTCGAACGAGGAGATGCTCATGAAGCTCGAATCGGGCGGCGAATACGACATCGTGCTCGCGAGCGATTACATCATCGATATCGCGCGGGGACAGGGCCTGCTGATGGAGCTCGACAAATCAAAAATCCCCAACTTCAAAAACATCAATCCGACCTACCAGAACACCTTCTTCGATCCGGATAACCAGTATGTCGTCCCTTATTCGGCTGGCGTGCCGATGATCATCTACAACCCTGCCATGACGGGCGGCGTGGAGATCAAGGGTTACGAAGACCTGTGGAATCCGGCGTTCGCGGACTCGGTCGTCGTGATGGACGACGCGCGCAACATCATCGGCATCACCCTCAAAACGATGGGCAAGAGCTTCAACGAGACCGACCCCGCCGTGCTGGAGCAGGCCAAGGAGAAGCTGATGACCCTGCGCCCGAACATCCGGGCGTTTGACTACAACACTCCCTACAACCTCATGATCTCGGGCGAGACGGCGGTCGGCTACATGTTCACCTCCCAGGTGATCACCGCCCTCAACGCGAATCCCGAGCTCAAGACGGTCTATCCCGCCGAGGGCGTCGGATTCGGCATCGACGCGGTCTTTATCCCCGCCAAGGCCCCCCACGCCGACAATGCGCACGCCTTCCTCGATTTCATCCTCGACGGCGAGCGTTCGGCGCGCATCACCGAGCAGACCTTCTACGGGAGCTGCAACTCGGCTGCGACTCCCTATATCACCAATCCCCTGCTGGTCATCCCCGACGATGCGATCCGCAGCGGCGAGTCGATCAAGGACGTCGGCGAGGAAGCCACCGCCCTCTTCAACGACATCTGGACGGAATTCAAGCAGAGCTGAACCCCCATAAAAAAGCGGCCGCCCTCCGGGCGGCCGCTTTTTCTTTTATTCAGCAGAGGACCTTGATCAAGGCAAGCAGGGCTTTTCGCTTTTCCGGGGCGAGGGCGTCCCAGCAGGACAGCAGCTCACGCTGCTCCCCGGTGAGGTCAGGCGGCAGGCTGTCCTCCGCGAGGAACTGGGAGACCGTCATCCCAAAGGCCCGGCAGATCGCTTCGAGCGTCGGGATGGTGGGGACGTTTCCCTTCCGGTAGAGCGAATTGATGGTGGACTGGCTGAGATGCGCCTGCTCCGCGAGATGGTTTTCGCTCCAGCCGCGTTCCTCCTGCAGCCGGCGGATCTTCCCGAGGATGTCCATCCAACCCCTCCTTCTGTGCTTATGCGTTAATATTATTACGATTAGGCGTTGAAATCTTTAATAATTAGACGTATAATATTAACGATCAGTCGTTAATGTGCACAGAGGGAGCGAACTTTATGCCTGACTATAAGGAGTTGTATTTTTCCCTCGTTCGGAAAACGGTTGCCGCCGCCGACGCGCTGGAAATTCTGAGCCTGCTGGTCGGCGAACAGGCGGAGCACCTGAAAAAGGAACTGGAACGGATCGAAGAGCTCTTTCCGCCCGATGAAATGTAAAGCGGCCGCCAGATGGCGGCCGCTTTTGTTGATCGGAGGCTAGGCGCAGGCGTTTTTTCGGTAGTCGCGAGGCGAAAGCCCCGTCAGGGCGCGAAACTGCCGGGAAAAATAGCTGTGAGTGGAAAACCCACAGCGTTCGCTGACCTCGGTGATTGGCAGATCCCCCCCGACCAGCAGGAGAGCGGCGGCCGCGATCCGGCGCCGCAGCAGGTAAGTGTAGGGCGTTATCTTCAGCAGGCGCTGAAAGACGCGCTCACATTCGCGCGGAGAGAAATGGACTGCGTCCGCCAGGCCCTTCAGGCGGACCGGCCGCATGTAGTTTTCGTCAATCCACTCGACCATCTGCTTGAGCTTCTCCTCGCGCACCGTCACCGGTCGGGCCGCGTTCGGTTCCCCGGCGTGCTCCGTGAGCGCCAAAACGATCCGCGAGAGGGCGTGTCTGACCGTAAATTCGAACCCCGGATCCTCCTTCGCGCAGGCGTGAAAGGCATCTTCAAACGCCGCAAAGACCGGCCGCTGCCACGCCTCTTCCCCGCTAAGCAGGTAGGCGAAAGGCCCCTGCTCCACCAGCGGGCGTACATATTTAAGATCGAAAGGGCTGCCTGCGATTCCTGACACGATCGCGGGATCAAAGACGACCGAGCGGTACAGGCAGGGGCCGTCGGAGGCGGAACGGATGCTGTGAAGCTTTTCCGCGTTGACGAAATACCCCTCCCCCGCCCGGACCCGGATCTGCGCGTCGGCCAGCGCCAGCTCGATCTCCCCGCCATCCACCATCACGACCTCCAGCTCGCGGTGCCAGTGAGGCGGCACCTGGGAGGCCACATAGTCGTGGACGTCTCCGCGATAAGCGCAGCAGGAAAAAAGGGACCGGCTCAGCGGCTGTCGCTCCATTCGATTGTCGCCGATCTTCAGCGGGCAGATGTGGATCAGCATAAACAGGCCTCCGATTCCATCTTGTCGCTTTTGTTCTATTATATGGCGGATTCCGGAAAGACACAAGATAAATTTCGCGATATAATGACCTTATCAATGGATCATAAGGAGGAGACACCCATGCTGGAACATATCGCGATCTGGACGTCCGACCTGGAGGAGATGAAGACGTTTTATTGCTCCTATTTCAACGGACAGGCCGGGGAAAAATTCTGCAACGACACAGAATTCAACGCCCACTTCGAGTCGTATTTCCTCTCCTTTGGGGAGGGGAGCCGGCTTGAGCTGATGCGGATGCCGACCATCCCGGAGGGGGAACGTACCCCAGGCTATGAGGCGGCCGGCCTGACGCACATCGCCTTTTCGGTGGCGGATCGGGCCTGTGTGGACGAGCTGGTGCGGCGGGCTCACAGCGAGGGGCGGACCGTCGTGCTCGAGCCGCACCGGACCGCCGACGGGTATTACGAGGCCTGCATCCTCGACCCGGACGGGAACCGTGTGGAAATCACGGTGCTGCCGGAATAGCCGCCCACAAGGGGCGTTCGGACGCAATAAGCGGCCGCCAGATGGCGGCCGCTTTGTCGTTCCCTCGGAGATTATTGGAAGAGGTCGAGCTCCACGGGGCAGTGGTCGCTGCCGAAGATTTCCGCGCGGATCCTGCTGTCGCGGATTTCGCCGCGCAGGCGTTCGGAGACGAGGAAATAGTCGATGCGCCAGCCCGCGTTGTTGGCGCGCGCGTGGTACATGTAGGACCACCAGGAATAGGCGCCCACCGCGTCGGGGTAGAGGGCGCGGAAGCTGTCGACAAAGCCGCTGGCGAGCAGCTCGGTGAGCTTTTGGCGCTCCTCGTCGGTAAAGCCCGCGTTGCCCCGGTTGGGCTTGGGGTTTTTTAAGTCGATCTCCTCGTGCGCCACGTTGAGATCGCCGCAGATGACGACCGGTTTTTTCTCGTCGAGCGCCTTCACATAGGCGCGGAAGGCGTCCTCCCACTCCATGCGGTAATCGAGCCGGGTCAGCTCCCGCTGGGCGTTGGGGGTGTAGACGGTGACGAGGTAAAAGTCCTCGAATTCGAGGGTGATGGCGCGGCCCTCGCTGTCCTGCTCGGGAAGCCCGATGCCGTAGGCCGTCGAGAGGGGCGGGATCCGGGTGAACACCGCCGTGCCGGAATAGCCCTTGCGCACCGCGCTGTTCCAGTACTGCTCGTAGCCGGGCAGGTCGAGGTCGGCCTGGCCGGGCTGCATCTTCGTCTCCTGCAGGCAGAAGACGTCCGCGTTTTCCGCGTTGAAAAAGTCGAGGAAGCCCTTGCCCAGGCAGGCGCGCAGGCCGTTGACGTTCCAGGAGATCAGTTTCATATGGCAAAGTCCTTTCGGGGGATTTCTTTCCCCCAGCATAACAGAATCCGCGGTAAAACGCAATTTACTTTGGCTGGAAAATCTGTTATGATAGTCTACCGAAAGAGGTGTCGCAATGGAGATTTTTGAAGTGCGCGGGAAACGGGAACGCTACCGGGACCTGCTGCTGTTCGCGGACCCCTCGTGGGAGATGGTCATGCGCTATCTGCCGCACGGGTTCATGCTCGCGGCGCGGGAGGGGGACGCCGTCCTTGGCGAGATCGTGACGGTGCCGGCCGCGGGCGGCTGGGAGATCAAAAACCTCGCCGTCGCCGAGCCCTTCCACCGCCGTGGGATCGGCGGCGCGCTGGTGCGCGCGGCGATCGCGCGGCTGCCGGACGGTGCCGCGGTGTGGGTCGGCACGGGCGATTTCCCCTCCTCGGTCGGGTTTTACGAGTCCTGCGGATTTAAACGCAGCCATGTCGTCAAGAATTTCTTTACCGACCACTACCCCGAGCCGATTTATGAAGGGGACTGTCAACTCGTCGACATGCTTTACCTCACGCAGGTGAAGGGGGAACGCGCCGCAGAAGGCTATGAGACGGGGATTGCGGGCTGCCGCATCCGCTTCGCCGGCATCGGCGACCTGCCGCTCATCCTCGACTTTATCAAAAAGCTCGCGGAATACGAGGGGATGCTCGGCGAGGTGGTTGCCACCGAGGACCTGCTGCGCGAATGGATTTTTGAAAAGCAAAAGGCGGAGGTGCTGATCGCGGAAAAGGACGGGGCTCCCGCCGGGTTCGCGCTCTTCTTCCACAACTTCTCCACCTTCCTCGGGCGCGCGGGGCTCTACCTGGAGGACCTCTTCGTACTGCCCGCGCTGCGCGGCGCCGGCATCGGGAAGGCCCTGCTCGCGCGGCTGGCGGCGCTCGCCGTCGAACGCGGCTGCGGCCGGGTCGAATGGTGGTGCCTCGACTGGAACAAGCCCTCGATCGGGTTTTACCGTTCGCTCGGCGCGCAGGCGATGGACGACTGGACCGTCTACCGCCTGACGGGGGACGCCATGAGGGCGCTCGCGGACACGGCGGACGGCTGACGCGGGGCGCGTGCATAACACGGGGAGGCGGAAAACCGTGCGGCAAAGCCGCACGCGCGCGAAAGCGGCGCTTTCGCACGGGCGCCCCATCGGGGCGCCGTTTTCCGCCCGGGGCGGTCCCGGCGCGGCGGACGGCGGCGCGGGGCGGTGAATCAGTTCCACATGCGGGGAGGCAGAGTGTGATGAAGATCGGACTGGTCCTGGAGGGCGGCGGCATGCGCGGGCTCTATACGAACGGCGTGCTCGACTGCCTGATGGACAACCATTTTGAGGCGGACTACGTGATCGGCGTGTCCGCGGGCGCGTGCAGCGGGGTCAGCTACGTGTCGGGACAGCGCGGGCGCAGCTACCGGGTCAATACCGGCTACGTGGACGACAAGCGGTATGTGGGCTTTGAGAGCCTTGTTAAAACCAAATCGATGTTCGGAATGGATTTCATCTTCGACGAGATTCCGAATCATCTCGACCCCTTCGACTACGAGGCGTTTCTCGCTTCGCCGATGGAATTTGTCACCGGCGTGACCGACGCGGATACCGGCAGGCCGGTCTATTTCACCAAGGAGGCCGTCCGGCCGGGGGACAGCACCCTGCTGCGCGCCTCCTCGTCGATCCCGGTGTTTTCGCCCGTTGTGGAATTCATGGGGGGACGCTACCTCGACGGCGGCACCTCCGACCCGATCCCGGTGCAGAAGGCGCTGGACGACGGCTGTGACCGGGTGGTCGTGGTGCTGACCCGCGACCGCTCCTACGAGAAATCGCCCGAGGGCATCCGCCCCGTCTACCGGCATATCTTCCACGACTCGCCGGGCATGGTGCGCACCCTCGACACCCGCCACGAGGTCTATAACCGGGAGCTCGACAAGGTGCGGCGGCTCGAGCGGGAGGGCAGGGCGATCGTGATCGCGCCCGACCGGCCCGTGACGATCGGGCGGTTTGAGAAGGATATGAAAAAGCTGGAGGACCTCTACAAGACGGGGATGCTCGACGCACAGCTCGCGATGCCCCGCCTGCAAAAGTGGGTTCAGGAAAGGAGCGCGGAAGATGGCAAAGCTGAGTGATCTGCAAAATATCGGGAAGGTGCTGGAGGCGCGGCTTGTGGAAGCGGGGGTGGACACGCCCGAAACGCTGCGGGAGCTGGGCAGCCGCGAGGCGCTTGTCCGCCTGCGCGAAGCCGACCCGGGCGCGTGCGTCCGGGAGCTCTACGCGCTCGAGGGCGCGATCCGCGGCGTCAAGGACACCGCCCTGCCCGAAGAGGTGAAGGCGGAGCTGAGGGCCTTTCACAAATCGCTCGGGAGGGCGGGGGAATGAAGTATCTGGTGATCGGCGCGGGCGGCACGGGCGGCTGCATCGGCGGGTACCTGGCCGACGCGGGCCGCGACGTGACGCTGATCGCGCGCGGCAAGCACCTGGAGGCGATCCGAAGGGACGGGCTGGTCCTGCACGGCACCCGGCGCGGGGAGCTGCGGGTGCGGGTCCCCGCCTGCACCGCCGGGGAATTTACCGGGCGCGCAGACGTGATCTTTGTCTGCGTCAAGGGCTACTCGGTGGAGGAGATCCTGCCGCTTGTCGAACGCGCGTCGGATGAGCGGACCGTCGTGATCCCCATCCTGAACGTCCTGGGCACCGGGGAGCGGATGGCCGCCCGCCTGCCCGGCCGCACGGTGACGGACGGCTGCATCTACATTGTGGGCTACATCTCTTCGCCCGGGGAGATCACCCAGTCGGGGGAGGTCTTCCGGATCGTCTACGGCGAGCGGGAGGGGAACGCCCGCGCGGTGCGCCTCCAGGAGATCGCCGAGGAGCTGCGCGGCGCGGACATCGACGCGGTGGTGTCGGACGACATCCGCCGCGACGCCTTCCGCAAATTCATGCTCGTCTCCCCGATGGCGGCGACGGGCGCTTATTTCGACCTGCCGATGGGCGGCCTGCAGGCGCCGGGGGAACCGCGTGAATTCTTCAAGTCGCTCGTGCGGGAGCTCGCGGCCATCGCGGACGCCAAGGGCTACCGCTATCCCGTGGATATGCTCGCCGACGGCCTGCGCCGCATCGACGGCATGAGCCCCGACACGACCGCCTCCATGCAGAAGGATCTCAAAAAGGGCGGCGCGAGCGAGCTCGACGGGCTCGTCTTCGAGCCGGTGCGCATGGCCCGCGCGCTCGGGCTTTCCGCCCCGGGCTACGAGCGGGCGGCGGACCGCCTGGGGGAACTTTCGAGCCGGGGGGAACTTTCGAGAAAGTTCCCCCCGGCCCCCCTTCAAAGCTTTTGATTCAGGCCGGCCGCACCCGCGCCGTCATGGGCGCGTCCCGTGAGGAGGGCGGGGAGGGGTTCGCCGCGTGAGAAAGCGGCTTGCCGTTTTTTTCCGCGCGGAGTATAATGGGGAAAAAACGGAAAGGAAGTCTGTGTTATGATCCCGACGATGGAAGAGGCGCAGGCCCTGCTCGAAAAGTACAACAAAGAGGCGTTCCACCTGCGTCACGCGGCGATCGTCAGCGGCGTGATGGGGTATTTCGCCAAGGAGTACGACCCCGACCGCGTGGAGTACTGGAAGGTGGTCGGCCTGCTGCACGACCTCGACTTTGAAGCGTACCCGGAGCAGCACTGCGTCAAATCGCAGGAGCTGATGCGCGAAGAGGGCCTCGACGAGGGGATCATCCGCTCCACGGCGAGCCACGGCTACGGGCTCTGCTGCGACATCAAGCCGGAGCACGTCATGGAGAAGATCCTCTTCGCCACCGACGAGCTCACCGGGCTGATCGGCGCGGCGGCGATCATGCGCCCCTCCAAAAGCGTCGTCGACCTCGAGACCAAATCGGTGAAAAAGAAGTTTAAGGACAAGAAATTCGCGGCGGGCTGCTCACGCGAGGTCATCTCGCAGGGCGCGGAGATGCTCGGCTGGGAGCTCGACGAGCTCATCGAGCGGACGATCCTCGCCATGCGCGGCCTGATGGACACGATGGATATCTGAACCGCCCGGGCGATGGGAGACCGCCTTCGGGCCCGCGGAACCCGCCCTTGAAGATGGCCGGAAACGGGAGACCGTTTTCGGCCATCTTTCCTTGTGCGGCGGGCCGCGGTGTGGTAAAATGGGGACAGGAATCAGGCGGCCCGGCGCGGCCCTCCATCCCCGGTATCCGCCGGCGGGAGGGCTCGGCAGGGCGGAAAACCCAAATCCGCGCAGGCGGGATTTGCCCCGCGCTCCGCGCGGGCGGCGCGCGGGGCGCGCCGGTTTTCCGCCCGGCAAGCGCGGCGGCCGCCTTGGAAAGGTGGGAAAAACAATGGCAAAACGGGTGTTTTTGATCGTGCTGGACAGCGTGGGCATCGGCGAGGAACCGGACGCGGCCGCCTACGGCGACGAGGGCAGCAACACGCTGCGCGCCTGCTGGCAGTCGGGAAAGCTCTCGGTGCCCAATCTGCAAAGACTGGGGCTCTATAACATCGAGGGGGTCGGCTGCGGCGAGGCGGTGGAGCGGCCGCTCGGGGCCTTCGCGCGCATGCGCGAGTCGTCCGCCGGAAAGGACACGACGATCGGCCACTGGGAGATCGCGGGCATCATCTCCCCCAAGCCGATGCCGACCTACCCCGACGGCTTCCCCCCCGAGATCATCCGCGAATACGAACGGCTGACGGGGCGGGGGGTGCTCTGCAACAGGCCCTATTCGGGCACGCAGGTCATCCACGACTTCGGCCGCGAGCATGAGGAGACGGGCGCGCTCATCGTCTACACGAGCGCGGACAGCGTCTTCCAGGTCGCGGCGCATGAGCGCGTCGTGCCGGTCAAGCAGCTCTATGAGTACTGCGAGGCGGCCCGCAAGCTGCTCCAGGGCGAGCACGGGGTGGGCCGCGTCATCGCGCGCCCCTTCGAGGGCAGCTGGCCCGATTACAGGCGCACCTCCAACCGGCACGACTTTTCGCTGACCCCGCCGCGCGACACCATCCTCGACAAGCTGCGGGCGGCCGGCCTCGATACGATCGGGGTCGGCAAGATCTACGACATCTTCGCGGGCAAGGGGATTTCCCAGACCAGCCGCATCCAAAATAACGAGGACGGCATGGAGCAGACGATCGCCTGGGCGAAGAAGGAGTTCCACGGGCTCTGCTTTGTGAACCTCGTCGATTTTGACATGGTCTACGGGCACCGCAACGACGTGCCGGGGTATACGGCGGCGCTCAACCGCTTCGACGAGCAGCTGGGCGAGCTGCTGCCCCTGCTGCGGGAGGACGACGTGCTGATGATCACGGCCGACCACGGCTGCGACCCTTCCACCCCCTCGACCGACCATTCGCGCGAATATGTGCCGCTGCTCCTCTATGGGAAGGAGATCGCGGCGGGACGGGACCTCGGCACCCGCCCGACCTTCGCGGACACGGGCGAGACGGCGGCGGCGCTGCTGGGCGTCGACGCGGGCTGCGACGGCGAATCGCTCTGCCCGCTGGTCCTCGCGCGGGGCTGACCGCGCGGAAGCGAAAACGGGATACCACCGGGGGCCGCCGTGCGGTTTGGGCCCCGATAACCTGAACGAACAAGGAGGAGCAACATGCGCATCTACGACGTGATCATGAAAAAACGCAACGGCGGGACCCTCTCGGACGAGGAGATCGCCTTTTTCATCGACGGCTACACGGCCGGCCGCATCCCCGATTACCAGGCCTCCGCCCTGCTGATGGCGATCTGGTTCAAAGGCATGGACGAACACGAGACCGCCGTGCTCACCGACTGCATGGCGCGGTCGGGCGACATGGTGGACCTCTCCGCGATCCCCGGGATCAAGGTGGACAAGCACAGCACCGGCGGCGTCGGCGACAAGACGACGCTGATCGTCGCGCCCGTCGTGGCGGCGTGCGGCGCGCCGGTCGCCAAGATGAGCGGGCGCGGGCTGGGACACACGGGCGGCACGATCGACAAGCTCGAATCGATCCCGGGCTTCCGCACCTCGGTGGAGCGGGAGCGGTTTTTCCAGATCGTGCGGGACGCCGGGCTCTCGGTCATCGGCCAGACGGGCAACATCGCGCCCGCGGACAAGAAGATCTACGCGCTTCGCGACGTGACGGCCACGGTGGACAGCCTGCCGCTCATCGCCTCGTCGATCATGAGCAAAAAGCTCGCGGCGGGCTCCGACGCGATCGTGCTTGACGTCAAGACGGGCAGCGGCGCGTTCATGAAGTCGCTCGACGATTCGATCGGGCTCGCGCAGGCGATGGTGTCGATCGGCGAGCACAACGGCCGCCGCACCATCGCGCTCATCACCGATATGGACCTCCCCCTCGGCCACGCGATCGGAAACTCGCTGGAGGTCATCGAGGCGGTGGACACGCTGCGCGG
Organism: Anaerotruncus massiliensis (ex Togo et al. 2026); assembly: GCF_030825285.1. Taxonomy (NCBI): domain Bacteria; kingdom Bacillati; phylum Bacillota; class Clostridia; order Eubacteriales; family Oscillospiraceae; genus Anaerotruncus; species Anaerotruncus massiliensis (ex Togo et al. 2026). Next base: position 2,029 of record NZ_JAPJQF010000066.1, on the reverse strand, counting down.
GCGGGGCCCGGCGGACCTCACCGAGGTCTGCCTCCAGCTCGCCTCCAACATGCTCGTGCTGGCGGGCAAGGGGGAGCTCGCCGCCTGCCGCGCGATGGCGGAGGAGGCGCTCCGAAGCGGCGCGGCCTTCGGGAAGCTGCGGGCGATGGTCGCCGCGCAGGGCGGCGACGTGTCGGTGCTCGACGACACCGAAAAATTCGCCAAGGCGCCGGTCGTGCACGAGGTGCTCTCCCCGGCGGACGGCTACATCTCCCACATGCAGACCGAGCTGTGCGGCATCGCGTCGGTGGCGCTCGGCGCGGGCCGCGCCAGCAAGGAGGACGCGATCGACCTGTCGGCGGGCATCCTGCTCCTCAAGAAGACGGGCGACGCGGTGAAAAAGGGCGAGCCCATCGCGCGGCTGCTGACCTCCCGGCAGGAGCTGGTCCCCGAAGGGGAGCGCCTGCTTCTGGAGGCGGTCACCTTCTCCGACGCGCAGCCCGCGCCCGAAAAGCTGGTGCTCGCGCGCGTCACCAAGGACGCGGTGGAAAAATTCTGACCGACGCGGCATAACGGCGCCCGCCTCCCCGGCTGACAGGCCGGGGAGGCGGGTTTTTTACGCGCACGGGAATTTTGGAGGGACGCCGGTCCCTTTTCGGCCTCCCCGGTGGTTATAGAGGGAAAGGAGAGGATTGAAATGAAGAAGGCTCTTGTTTTATGCGTCGCGCTCGCCCTTCTGGCGGGGTGCGCGCGGGAACCGGCCGCGGCTCCGCAGCCGCAGAGCGCGGCGGAGGGCTCCACCGTTTCCGCCGAACCGTCTGAATCGGCCGAACCGGCCGCCCCCGACCTGTCGGACTACCCGGCCCTGACCGAACGGTATGTGGACCGCCTGCTCGCCTCCGGGGCGGCGGGACGCACCTGGTCGACGCCCTTCAACATCGGCGCGGACGCGCTGGTGGACTACTACGCCCTGCACTGCATGGAGGACCTCGGCGAGCAGGCGCCCGCTGAATTCCCGGCCGGGGAGGTCGAGGAATACATCGGACGGTACTTCGACGTCGACCCCGCCTCGTGTATGCGCATCCACGTCCGCTACGACGAGGCGGCCAACGCCTACCGCTTCGAGGGGCTGGGCGCGACCTGCACCGCGCAGGTGAATAAGGCCTCCCTCGAGGACGGCCTTTTGACGCTCGATTACGACGTCTACAGTCCCCGGGAGGACGGCACCGTCATCTGGAGCGGCACGGTCAAAATCCGGCTCTCCCCCGACGGCGGCTGGAAGTACGAGGAGAACGAGATGCGCTACCCGCTCTATCCCGTCGGCGGCGACGGGCAGACGCGGGAGCAGTTCGCGGAAACCTACGTCTACCCGATGATCCCCAGCGGCAGGCTCCTGCAATACGACTGGAGCTCGCCCGAGGAGATGGAGGCCGACCACCTCTTCTTCTATCTCTGCTTCAATAACCTTTTGGGGATGGAGAAGGATTTCGAGGGCTGCTTCGCGCCGGGCGCGACCGCTCCCGCCGCCGAGGTGGAGGCGGCGATCCGGGAGTATTTCGACGTGCCTGTGGAATACCTGCGCACCTCCCAGTTCTACCGCGCCGACGGGGACTGCTACGAGATGATCGGCGGCTTCGGCGGGGGCGGATGGCAGTCCGTCCTGGACTATGCGGAGCAGGACGGCGTGATCGAGCTTGCGGTCGGGTCCTACGGACCCGACGACCAGCCCGACCACCCGATGCATGTCGGGCGCCTCACGGTGGAAAAGAAGCCGGGCGGCGGCTTCCTCTACCGCTCCTATGAGCTCGTGCATAGCTGGCCGCCCGAACCCATCGCGTTTTTTGCGGAGTGAACCGCCCCGCGCGGCGAAAAAGAACCCGCCGTCCCGGCCCTCCGGCCGGGACGGCGGGTTTGCGCGTCGGAGACGCGCACAGGGGTCCAAACGACGTTCGTCGTTTGTTCCCAGGGTGTGATAAACAAATGACGCAGCCCGCGAACAAGTGGTCGGGTATATATGGGGGGGGGGGGGCTCAGTAAAAAAGGGGGGGGG
>NZ_JAPJQF010000065.1:0-12637 GCF_030825285.1 Anaerotruncus massiliensis (ex Togo et al. 2026) | reverse complement strand
CCATTGACCCGGACGCGCCCATTGACCCGGACGCGCCCATTGACCCGGACGCGCCCGTCGATCCGGACGCGCCCGCCGACCCGGACGCGCCCGCCGACCCGGACGCGCTGCCGGAAGGGTTCGTCGCCGCCTCGGCGGTGCGCGCCCGGAACGCGGCTGTTTCCGGGGAGACACTGCTCGACGAGAGCTTTTCCCCCGACGGCCTGGCCGGGGAGTGGTCGTTCGCCGGCAACGCGGCGGTGGGGCCGGAGGGAGGCCTCCTGCTGACCGGCGCGACGGGCGTAAACGTTCAGGCGCAGCTGTTCCGCACCCTGGACGCCGACCGCTACACGGTGGAATTCAGGGCCCGGGTGGAGCAATACACCTCCGGCAGCGCCAACCTTTCCTTCAAGCTGGCCCTGGGGGGAAGGCGGCTGATGTTCAAGATCAACGAGGATCAGCTCCGGTACTGCACGCCGGAGGGGACGTGGGCCGGTTCCTCCGCTTTTGCGGCGGGCACCGACTGGCATACCTACCGGTTCAAGGTGGACCGGACAGGGGAGACCCCCTCGGCGAAGCTCTATGTGGACGACCGCCAGATAACGGAGATCGCCTTCCAGGAGGACGGCAATGAGCCCGTCCTCGAATTCTGGGTGAACGGGACGGCGGACAGCCCGTCGGTCGCGGGCGTGGAGTACCTGCGGGTGACGGGCGGCGGCGCGCCGCCGGAATCCGGGGAGCTCTTCAAATATGTGGACGAGCATTTCGCCGACTTCGGAAAGGAGTACGCGTGGTCTTCAAGCGGCACGGTCGAGGTCACCGACGGGCCGGCGCTCCGGCTGGCCAGCACGAACCAGCCGAACTCGATCATCGGCCTCGAGACCGCGGTCCCGCAGAAGCATGTGCTGGAATTCAAGGCGCGCGTGGGGCGGTTCGGCACGGGCGAAGTGACTTCGAACAAGAGCACCCTCGCCAGCAAAATCGCGATCGACGACACCTACCGCCTCATGTTCAGCATCGAGGAGACGGAACTGCGCTTCTGCGGCGGCGGGAGCACCTGGGGCGGCCATTATTCCTTTGAGGCGGGGAACGACTGGCATGTCTACCGCTTTGAGGTCGAGAAGAGCGACAACCCCACCGCCAAGCTCTACATCGACGACGACTACAAGTGCGACATCACACTGCAGAAGGACAAGAACGGCGACCTGATCCAGTTTTGGAGCCAGGGCACGCCCGGACAGCCGACCGAGGCGTTCCTCGAATATGTGACCCTCGCCTACGAGGTGCCGGCGGACTCGGTGCCGATCTGGAGCAAGCGGGAGAAACTGCGGGTAACCGAGGTGCTTGACGACCGGATTTCCGTCGAGTGGGACGCCCCGCGGATGGCGGTCGACGGCTACCGCCTTTACGCCGACGGGAAGCTGGCGGGGGAGGTGGACGGCGCGGCGGCCTCCTATACCTTTACCGGCCTCGAGGAGAGCACCTCCTACCTCTTCAAGGTGGAGGCGGGCAATGCGAACGGCTACAGCTCCGACGGTCCGTCGGTGACGGCCTCCACCCCCTTCGAACCGGCCTCCAACAAGCTCGGGGAGAGCGTCGTCTGGCAGGCGGGCACCGAGGGGTACGGCCACTTCCGCATCCCCGGCATCGTGACCACCGCCGCCGGGACGCTGCTCGCCTACACCGAGGCGCGCAAGAACGCGGGCGACTGGGCGCCGATGGACGTACTGATGAAGCGCAGCACCGACGGCGGCAACACCTGGAGCGAATCGCAGATGCTCGCCGCGGGTTCCCAGGCGGGCAAGACGGTGAATAACCCCGTCATGATCGCGTCGCGGGACGGCACGGTGCATCTGCTCTACTGCGTCATGTACGGCGTGGAGTCGTCCAACGGAGGCGTCTTCTACCGCCGCAGTGACGACGACGGGGTGAGCTGGAGCGAGCCGGAGGAGATCTCCGACATGACGAGCCCGGAGATCCGCAACGTCATCGCCACCGGCCCCGGCCACGGCATCGAGCTGCGCGACGGCACGCTGCTCGTGCCCGTCTGGCTGGTGCTCAAGGAGTCGGGCGAGGCGGACATGTCCCACCATCCGGCGGTGGTGACCACCCTTTACAGCACCGACGCCGGCGGAAGCTGGCAGCTCGGCGAGCTGGTCCATCCCACCGGGGAGATGTCCGACCCCAACGAGACGACGGCGGTCGAGCTGAGCGACGGCAGCGTCATGCTCAACATGCGCAACGTCTCTCCCGCCAAACGGCGGTCGATCACCGTAAGCCCCAACGGCTACGACGGCTGGAGCGAGCCCCGCTTCGACGACGCGCTGCCCGACCCCACCTGCTTTGGCAGCCTCGTGCGCTACGACAGCGGCACCATCCTCTTTGTCAACGCCGAGAGCACGAGCTCCCGCTCCAACATCACCGTCAAGGCGAGCTATGACGACGGCAGGACCTGGTCTGCCAAGCGGACCATCCTCGCAAAGGACGGCGGGTATTCCGACATCACGGTGGACGAGGACGGCACGGTCTGCGTGCTGGCGGAGAACTCCCCGGGCGGAAATTTCACCCTGAAGCTGCTGCGCTTTTCCCTCGACTGGCTCGAGGCGGACAACAAGGCCAGCCTCAAGGCGGTCTCCTTTGAGCCGCAGGCGGAGATCGAGCCGGCGTTCAGTCCGCTTGTCAACGACTATCAGGTGCGTGTGGCGGAGGGGACGGCGACGCTCGACATCCGGTTCGTCCCCTTTGACGGGACGGCGGAAATCGCCGTCAACGGGGAGGTCCTTCCGGGGGACAGCTTCCGCGCGGAGCTTACCGGCCTGCGCACGCCGGTCTCCGTTGAAGTCCGCGCGGGCGGCAGGACCGTCGGGTACACCTTCACCGTTCTCCGGGACGGGAAGGTCCCGGAGGACGCCCTGATCCTCCACTACGACATGGAGCGGCTTTCGGGCGGCATGGTCCCCGACCTCTCGGGCCTGGGCAACAGCGCCGCCGCGCGCAACGTCTCCATCACCGCGGACGGGCGGTACGGCAGCGGGCTCGCCTGCGGCGGCAGCGGGAGCTTCCTCGACGTCAACGAGCCGCTGGGCGGGGACTTCGGGGAGGGCGAATTCACCGCCTCCCTCTGGGTCAAGCCGAGCGACCTCACCGACCAGAAGCTGCTCTTCTGGTACGGCGGATATACGGCGGGTGCGAAACAGTGGTGGGTGCGCCTCAATAGCGGCACCCTCCAGTTCAACATCGGGAACGGCGCCGAGGAGTCCACGCTGAACGCGGCGGAAAAGATCAGGGCCGGCCGCTGGACCCATCTCGCGATCGTCAACCGCGCGCAGGCGCAGGAGATCTACATCGATGGGAAGCTCTCCGCCTCCAAGCCGAAGGACCGGCAGTACGACGTCAACGGGGAGAACATCCTGCGCATCGGCATGAGCAAAAATAACGGCAGCGCAACGCGGGAGTTTAAGGGCGCGATGGACGAGGTGCGCCTCTATAACTACGCCCTGTCCGCCGGGGAGATTCTGGCGCTCAAGGGTGCGCGCAGCGCCGATGAGGCCGCCTCGCGCGGGAGCTTTACCGACTCGGCGGGGACGACGCTGCCCTACCGGCTCATCCTGCCCGAGGATTACAGCGCGGACAGGACCTACCCGCTCGTCCTCTTCCTGCACGGGGCGGGCGCGCGCGGAACCGACAACGAAAAGCAGCTTGCCGAGGCGGGCGTCTTCCAGAAGATCCTCGACAGGCAGGATGTGGACTACGACTGCATCATGGTCGCCCCGCAGATCGGTACGGACAGCCAGTGGGTGAACGCCCCGTGGGCGGACGGCTCCTACGACCTGTCGGAGACCCCGGAGAGCGCCTCGATGCAGGCGGTTGAGGAGCTGCTCGAAAAACTCTGCGGCGACTACCGCGTCGACAGGGACCGGCTCTACCTGGTCGGGATTTCGATGGGCGGCTACGGCGTGTGGGACATGGCGATGCGCAGCCCGGACCTCTTCGCCGCGGCGGTCCCCATCTGCGGCGCGGGCGACCCGGAGGAGGCGGCGCTCCTGAAAAACCTGCCCGTCTGGGCGTTCCACGGCGACGCGGACCCGACCGTGCCGGTTGCCGGTTCCCGCGAAATGACGGAGGCCCTGCGGGCGGCGGGCGGAGAGGCGCGCTACACCGAATATCCCGGCGTGGGCCACAGCTGCTGGTTCAACGCCTATAACGAGCCGGAGCTGCCGGGCTGGCTCTTCGCACAGAAGAGATCCGCCGATACGCCGCCGACTCCCGGCGGAAAGCCGGGACGCGGCGGGTCGGGCGGCGGCGGTTCCCCCCGCGGCGAGGCGGACGCCTACTGGAGCAGGCTTGCGGACGCCATCCGCCGTGCGAAGGACGGCGACGTCGTCAAAGCGAACCCGGGCAAATTCGACGAAATGCCCCGCTCGGTGCTGGACGCGCTGCGCGGACGCGACGTGACGCTGGTCGTCAGCGGAAACTTCGCCGGCGGCCCCATCGTGATCTACGGCGGCGACGTTCTGCCCCGCGAGAAGGGGAGGGTCTTCTACCCGCTAAGCGATCTCGCGGAGCTCTATGCGGAAACGGGCGGCGAAAGCCTGCCGGAAGCGTCCGCGCAAGGCCGTGTGAATCCCGTCACGGGCGGTACGGTCCACGTGGTCGACGCGCCCGCCGCGGCGCCCGAAACGGCGGCGCCCGACGCGGCGGTCAAGGCGGCGGTTCCGCAGGCGCGGCCCGCGCCGGATGCCGCCGCCCCTGCGGCGGCCCCTGCGGCGCCCGCGCTGGCGCTCCTGCTGGCGGCCTGCGCGGCCGCCGCGGTCGCCGGACTGGCATGGAAACGGAAACAGCCCTGAAAAAACACACCCCCGGGGCGGCGACAGCCGCCCCGGGCAAAAAGGATGCGACATGATGAAAAAGGAATACGCGGGCCTGCACGCGGCGCTGGTGACCCCCTACACGGAGACCGGGGAGGTGAATTACCGGGAACTCAAAAAGCTGGTGCGCCGCCTGATCGCGGAAGGAATCGACGGATTTTACGTGGGCGGCAGCACGGCGGAGACCTTCCTGCTGACCGAATCGGAGCGCAAGGGGATCCTCGAGGCGGTGCTCGAGGAGAACAACGGCGAAAAACTGGTCGTTTCCCACGTGGGCGCGATCTCCACCCGGCAGGCGGTCGACTTTGCGCAGCACGCCGAGGCCGCGGGCGCCGACGCCGTCTCCGCGATCAGCCCCTTCTACTATAAGTTCACCCAGCGGGAGATCGAGGACTACTACCTCGAGATCATGGCGGGGAGCGGACTGCCGATGTTCGTCTACAACTTCCCGAACCTCTCGGGGTTCGCGCTGACCGAACCCTTCCTCGAACGGCTCAAATCCAGCTCCCGGCTGGCCGGGATCAAATTCACCAGCTCGGACATGTTCCAGCTCGAACGGATCAAGGCCCGCAATCCCGGCCTCACCGTGTGGAACGGCTTTGACGAGATGCTCCTGTCCGGGCTCGCCGCGGGGGCGGACGGAGGCGTGGGCAGCACCTACAACTGCCTGCTCCCGCTTGTGCGCGGGGTATACGACCGGTTCCGCGCGGGCGACCCCGCGCGGGCGCTCGCCTTCCAGCGCAGGGCGAACGAGGCGATCGAAGTCATCTGCCGCCACGGGGTGTTCGCATCGATCAAAAAGCTGCTCGAATATTCTGGCATCGAATCCCACGGATGCAGGCGCCCGTTTTCCCCGCTCTCCCCCGAAGGGGAGGCGGAGCTGCGCCGCGTTTACGAGACCCACCTCGCCCGCTGAGGCGGACGGGGACGCAAAAAGGGCCCGCAGGCTTTGCCTGCGGGCCCTTTTTCATAATGCTGTTCAGCTGTACTGCGGCTTCTTGGGGTCGGGGTTGACGGTCATCTCGAGGGTATCGGGAGTGGCCTCGCCCGGACGGACCAGGCGGGCGCAGATGAGGAACTTGGTGGCCTCGTCGATCGCCTTGTTGGTGTAGCCGGTCGGATATGTACAGGTGGAGAGGATTAGGATCTTGTCGGAGGGGGTCACGTCGACGTCGATGTCGAACTGGGAGCGGTCCTTGAGCTCCGCGATCAGCTCGTTGAAGTTCTGGTCCTTATACTCGGGCAGGTTGTAGGAGAGCTTGGTGTCCACATAGGAGACCGCGAAGACCTTCCAGGTCATGTCGTCCTCGGCGGTGGAGAAGTAGATGTAGGGGTGCTTTTTCGCCCACTCGATGTCGAGGTATTTTTTCAGCTGGGTGAACTTATCCTGCTCCGGGTCGTCCCTGATCGTGTCGGACATGCTGTGCCCGTAGATGATCGTGTTCTGGGAGAGCTCGTTGCGGTTGCCGATCTTGTTCTCATAATCCGCCCAGTAGCAGCCGTAGAAGCTGTAGTTCTTGTTGATGTCCTTACGCTCGTAATAGAGGTTGTCGGACGCCTGGGGCGGGGTGGAGACGTACTGAAGCACCTCGTTGTCGATCAGGGTGTCGGGGACGCGGATCCAGCCGACGACGTCGTTGTTGACGTTGTAGGCCTTGTTGAGTTTTTCAAGCAGTTCGCCCTCGGGAGCCACGGGTTCCGCGACGGGGGTGAGGTCGACATCCTCCAAGGGGTTGATGAACGCCGGGATTTTCGGCTGAGAGGAGACGTCGGAGGAGGAGGGACCCTCGTCCTCGCCCGGCTTTGCGCGCTCGCCGCAGGCCGCCATCGTGAGCAGCATGGCAATCGCCAGGAACAGCGCGATCAAACGGTTGGAAAGGTGTAAGCGTTTCATATACAGACTCCTTTATCGTAGACTCATTTATCGTGACGCCCCGCGGGGGGCATTGCCAGCGTTTTATTCTGTCCTGGTGCGGTTGCTGACCGTACCGGCCGAGGCGTCGACCTCCACGACGGAGGAGGATTTGAGGATCGCGGTCGCGTTCTCCGCGAAGACGATGACGGGGATATCGAGCGCCATGCCGACGATCGCGGCGTGGGAATTGAGGCCCCCCCGCTCGGTCACGATGCCGGACGCCTTCTTGAGGATGGGCAGCAGCGCGTTGGAGGTCTGGGGGATGACGAGGATGTCGCCGTCGTTAAAGTTCTTGAGCGCCTCCTCCTCGGTCCTGGCGACGCACAGCCTGCCGAAGGCCGACCGTTTGTTGACTCCCTGCCCGGTGACGAGGATGTCGCCGACCACATGGACCTTGAGCAGGTTGGTGGTGCCGTTGACCCCCAGCGGGACCCCCGCGGTGATGACCACGATGTCGCCGTCGTGCACATAACCGGCGGCCTTCGACTTCGCGACGGCGTGGGTAAAGAGGTCGTCGGTGTTCTCCTTCACGTCGCAGAGCAGGGGCGTGACCCCCCACGAGAGGGCGAGCTGCCAGTAGGTGGCCTTCTCATGGGTGCAGGCGATGACCGGGATGTCGGGGCGGTACTTGGAGAGCATCCGCGCCGTCGTGCCCGACCAGGTGACGGTGATGATCGCGGCCGCGCCCAAATCGTAGGCGGTGGTGCAGGTGGCGTGGGAGATCGCGTTGGTGATATCGGGGAGCCGCTCGTTCGAGCGGGAGTAGAAGCGTTTGCGGTAGTCGATGTCCCGTTCGGCGCGCTCGGCGATCTGCGCCATCGTGCGCACCGCCTCGACGGGGTAGTCGCCCGCGGCCGTCTCGCCCGAAAGCATCACCGCGCTCGTCCCGTCGTAGATCGCGTTGGCCACGTCGGCGGCCTCGGCGCGGGTGGGGCGGGGGCTGTGGATCATGCTTTCGAGCATCTGGGTGGCGGTGATGACCATCTTGCCGGTGTTGTAGCATTTTTTGATCAGCAGCTTCTGGAAGACGGGCACGTCCTCAAGGGGGACCTCCACGCCCATATCGCCGCGCGCGACCATGATGCCGTCCGAGACGCGCAGGATCTCGTCGATGTTTTTGACCCCTTCCGCGTTCTCGATCTTTGCGATGATGCGGATGGTCTGGTTGCCCTGCCGCTCGAGCAGCTGGCGGATCTCCAGAATGTCGTCCGCCCGGCTGACGAAGGAGGCGGCGATGAAGTCGAAGCCGGTCTCCGCGCCGAAGAGGATGTCCGAACGGTCGCGCTCGCTGATGTAGGGCATCGAGAGGCGCACGCCGGGGACGTTGACCCCCTTGTGGTCGGAGATGACGCCGCCGTTGACGATTTCGGTGTCGATGGCGCCGTCGTGGGTTCCGGTGACGCGCAATTCGATGGCGCCGTCGTTGAGCAGGATGGTGTCCCCCCTGCCCACGTCCTCGGCGAGGCCGTGGAAGGTGATCGAGGCGCGCGTCTCGTCCCCCTCGCACTCGTCGGCGGTCAGCGTGAAATGGCTGCCCGCGTGCAGTTCGGCCTTCCCGCCCTTGAAGACGCCGAGACGGATCTCCGGGCCCTTGGTGTCGAGCAGGGTGGCGACGGGCAGGCGCAGCTCTTCGCGCAGGCGGCTGACCCGCTCGAAGGTGGCCTTGTGGCTCTCGTGGGAGCCGTGGGAAAAGTTGAAGCGCGCGACGTCCATGCCGGCGCAGATCAGGCTGTGAATCCGTTCTTCACTGTCGGACGCGGGGCCGAGGGTGCAGACGATCTTGGTTTTCCTCAAAAGCAATCCACCTCGTGATTTAGTGTGAAAAGACAGGGGCCCGAAAAAGCGCTCACGCGGGCTTCCGGCCGGGAAAACCGGCGCGGCGGGCCCGCCGTCAGGAAGCAATTTCAGATCATATCTCCCTAAAGTATACCATCATTTTTACGGGTGTCAAATGGATTGGGAAAAATTCATAAAACCTTTAAAAACGCCCTCTTTCGGAAAAAGCCGCAATTTCCCCTTGCATTTTCCGGGCGGGTGTGGTAAGCTGTAACTGTACTAATTGTTTTAATACAGACAATACGATTAATCGACCGAAAGGGGTGGAACCGTGCTGTCGCTTGATTTGCAGAGCCGCCAGCCGATCTATGAACAGCTGGTCCGGGGGCTCTCCGAACTGGTATCGCTGGGGGCGCTCGCGCCCGACGAGCAGCTGCCGAGCGTGCGCAGCCTCGCGAGGGACCTGGGCGTCAACCCGAACACCGTGCAGAAGGCCTATCAGGAGCTTGAACGCAGCGGCGTCATCTACTCCGTCGCGGGCAAGGGCAGCTTCGTTTCGCCCGGACCGGCCGCGGCGCGGATGCTGCGCGGGCAGCGGCTGGAAAAGCTCCGGGAGGCCGCCGCGGAGGGCCGGCGTGCGGGAATCCCGCGCGAGGAGGCGCTCGGGGCGGTCAAAGCGGTATATGAGGAGGGAACGAACCATGATTAAAGCGCAGTCGCTCGTGAAGTGCTTCGGGGATTTCACGGCGCTTTCCTCGCTCGACACCGAGATCCACGCAGGCTCGATCTACGGGCTCGTGGGGTCCAACGGGTCGGGCAAATCGACCTTCCTGCGGCTGGCGTCGGGGGTCTACATGCCCGACGGCGGGCAGGTCACGGTCGCCGGGGAGCCGGTTTACGAGAACATCGCGGTCAAGGAACGGATCTTTTTCGTCGCGGACGACCTGTACTTCCTGCCGCAGAGCACCCTCGAAGAGATGGCCACATTCTATAAACAAATTTATAGACGGTTTTCGGACACAAAATACAAAAAACTTTGCACAATTTTCCCCCTGGACCCCCGCCAGAAACTCGGCACTTTTTCCAAGGGGATGAAACGGCAGGCGGCGCTGCTGCTCGCCCTCTCCTGCGAACCCGACCTGCTGCTGCTCGACGAGGCGTTCGACGGGCTCGATCCGGTGATGCGCGGCGCGGTGAAGAAGCTCCTGTCGGACGACATCGCGTCGCGGGAGATGACCGTCGTGATCACGAGCCATAACCTGCGGGAGCTTGAGGACCTGTGCGACCACGTGGGGCTTCTGCACCAGGGGAAAATCCTCTTCGAGCGGGAGCTTGACGAGCTCAAGCTCGGCTTCTGCAAGGTGCACGCAGCCTTCCCGCAGGGGATGGACGACGCGGCGCTTGCGGGGCTCAACATCATGCAGGCGGTCCGCACGGGCAGCCTCGTGACCCTCGTCGTGCGGGGAAATTCCGCCGAGGCGTCGGACTATCTGCTGCGGCAGGGCGCCGTCTTTGCGGAAGGGGTCCCGCTCACCCTCGAGGAGGTATTCATTCATGAAATGGAGGCGGTCGGATATGACTACAACAACATCCTCTTCTAAGCCCGGCCGGTTCCGCGAGCTCTACCGGGACATCCTGCACCGCAACCGGGGCTACCTCTGGCTCTATTCCGCGCTTGTGGCGGTCTGCTACCCGCTGCTCTTCGCGCTCGAGGCGTTCAAGCGGGTGGACCCGGCCGAGGCCGCCCGCATCCAGGCGTACGCGCCCGAAACGCTCGCCCAAAACCCGATGTATTTCTACAGCTTCGAGGGCCTCGGCTGCAACTTCGCGGGCGTGTCGATCGTCTTTTTCCTGATGATCGCGCTGCTCGCGCCCATGATTCTCGCCCTCGTGCTCAACAGCTACATGCACTCCAAAAAGGCGTCCGACGTCTACCACGCGATTCCCGTCTCCCGCGGGACGCTCCTGACGGCAAACGCCGCCGTGGGCATGACGATCGTCGGGCTTCCGCTGGCCGCCTCCAACCTCTTCATCATGGCGGTGCAGATCGCAAAATTCGGCTTTCTGCCCGACGTGACCGCCTACCTCTGGCTCGACGCGCTCGGCTGGATGATCTGCGGCTTTGCGATCTACGCGGTCACCACCTTTGTCTCGGTCTGCGTCGGCACCGTCTTCGACACCTTCGTGCTGTCGGGGACCCTGCTGCTCGCCGCCCCCGTCCTTTCGGCGCTGGGGCTCACCGTCACAGAGCTCTTTCTCTTCGGCTGGAGCGCGGGGGTGGACGCGCTCACCTTCGTAACCAGGCTCTCCCCCGTGACGCTGATGATCGAACGGTTCGCCATCGCGGACGGGACGCTCGGCGCCTCCTCCCCGATCAGGCTGTTCGGGCCGGGCCACCTGCCGGGCGCGAACCTCGCGCTGCTCGTCTGGCTGGCGCTCGGACTGCTCATCTTCCTGGCCGCCGTGCGCGTCTACCGCCGCCGCAGGACCGAGGTCGCGGAGACCACCTCCTCGCGCGGCGTCCTGCAGGCGCTGGTCAAGCTGGCGGGCACCGCCGTCTGCGGCGTGACCGCCGGGCTGATCGCCTGCTCCGGCAGCCACGGGCGGACCGATTTCCTGCTCTGGACGGCGCTCATCGGCGCGCTCGCCTACGCGGTGGCCGAGGTCGTCCTCAACCGCGGCTTCAAGACGCTCGTGCGCAGCCTGCCGCTGGGCGCGGCGACGGTCGCCGGCGTCGTGCTCGTCTCCCTCATCCCGATGACCGGCGCGTTCGGCTATGAAAGCCGCGTGCCCGCGCCGGAGGAGGTCGCTGCGGTGGAGATCGGCTACACCGGCCGCTACGCCGCGGACATCAGCATCTGCCGTGTGGAGCCCGGCCTCCCCGATAACGGGGACAAAGCCGGCCGGGCCGTCGGCTACACGAACGAGGTGCTGCTCTCGTCGCCGGAGGATCTGTCGGCGGTGGAGGCGTTCCACCGGGACGTGATCGCCAAGCGGTACCGCCCCTACGAGGGGATCACCCTCGAGCCGGGCGAGGAATACATGCACCTGGGCAGCACGATCACCTACACCCTCAAGAACGGCCGCACCCTCACCCGCCGGTACGAGGGCGCGGGCACCAGCTCGATCCGGCTGCTCGCGCCGCTGGAGACGAGCCCTGACCTGCTCGCGCAGACCCACCCGGCGTTCTTCGACCGGGGTCAGGACGTCAAAAAATGGCGGATCTCCGACCCCTTCGGGGCCTGGACGGTGGAAAAGGCGTGGCCGGCCGCCGATTCGCAGGCGCTTCTGGACGCGATGCGGACCGACCTGCTCGCACAAACCGCCGAGGACCTGCTGCACCCGTCGGACGCGCCCGTCGCGTGGGTGACGTTCGAGGCGGACCTCCCGCCCGAGGGCGCGCCGCGCGCCTCCACGAGCGGCAGCTTCCTCGTGACGGAGAGCTCCTTGCATACCCGCGCATTCCTCGCGGAGAAGGGAGTGCTCGACGAGATCGCACCTGACTTGGACGCCTGCTACGCGGTGGGGGTCTCCGGCTCGGGCGTGCGGTATCTCACCACGTCGGACAGCGCGGTGCTCCAGGTGATCCCGGGACGCGGGGAGTTCACCGCCAACGACTACGATTACCTGAAGGAGAACGTCGAAGCCTCCCGGCGGTATTACGCCGAGAACCCAGACGTGCTCGCGGCGGACTTCTCGCCGGGGGAGGATGTGGGGCTCGACGAGTGGGGGAACGCCGTCGTGCAGGCCCAGATGGCGGGCGCGAGCGAAGTCCTCTTCGAGGACCCGGCGGATATCGCCGTGCTGGCCGCGGCCGCCGTGCCGAGCTGGGACACAACCGAGCCGGTCGTCTGCGCGAACTTCTGGTTCAGGGGCGCGACGGGCGGAACGCCGGTCCTCCTGCCCCTCTCCCGCCTTCCTGAGGACCTCCGCCAGCAGATCGCATATCCCTATGGGGTCCCCGGAGAATAAACCGTCTCCTCCTGCAAATAGAAGCGGGCCGCCGGGTAAATGCGGCCCGCTTATGCATAAGCCGGGAAAGGGCGACAGGGTGGGGGGGGGGCGGCGCGGGGAGGGGCGCACGATCCGCGGACACAGC
>NZ_JAPJQF010000007.1:42198-79383 GCF_030825285.1 Anaerotruncus massiliensis (ex Togo et al. 2026) | reverse complement strand
ACGCCCAATCCTTCAGGCGTATTTTTCGGTTCCTTTTTACAAGAGAAAAAGGAACGTTTCAGAGGCCGCCGATTCGGCGGCCTCTCCTCTTCCCGGGGGCCTTTTTTCTTGTAAAAGGCCCCCGAACCCCCAAAATACGCTTGAAGCAGGGCCTGCGGGCCCGGGCTCAGGGCTCCGCCCTCGAAAAATCCCGGCGTTTTGAAAAAACGCCGGGACTTTTCTCACCCGCCGCCTTTTGAAAAAGGCGGGCGAAAACTTTTGGATCGGGCGGGCGAAACCTACTTGCGGGCGCGCTCGAGAATCGTCTGGAACGACGTGCCGTGCGGACGGTTGAACCGCCGCAGGTGGTAGAGCTGTTCCGGATCGCCCGTGATGTAGTTGAGCTTCTCCTCGCAGGTCAGCGCCGCCGAAAAGCCCATCCCCTGGATCACCGGCAGCGCCTCCTTGCTGATCTGCCCGAACGGGTAGGTGAAGCAGGTGGGCGTCCAGTCGAGGAACGCCGCGCATTCGTCCTGGAGCTTGCCGAGGTCCTCCTCCAGCATCGTCTGGTAGGCCGCCAGCCCCTCGCCCGACTTGCGCATCGAGCCGTGGCGGCC
This sequence comes from Anaerotruncus massiliensis (ex Togo et al. 2026), assembly GCF_030825285.1. Classification (NCBI taxonomy): domain Bacteria; kingdom Bacillati; phylum Bacillota; class Clostridia; order Eubacteriales; family Oscillospiraceae; genus Anaerotruncus; species Anaerotruncus massiliensis (ex Togo et al. 2026). The sequence goes on along the minus strand of NZ_JAPJQF010000007.1, from coordinate 78,787 downwards.
GTTCTGGTTCTCGTGCAGGTTGTAGGAGTGGTTCTGGATCTCCACGAGGCCGCTGTCCCGCATCTCGCGCAGCTCGTTCCACGTCGAGTGGGAATAGCGGATGTGATGGTCGTCCACCGCGGAATACTGGTCGGCGTACCGGCCCACAATGGAATAGACGGCCTTGAAGTCATACTCCTTCAGGATGGGGAAGACGTATTCGTGGAAGCTCTCGTACCCGTCGTCGAAGGTGATCATGACCGGGCGTTCGGGCAGCGGCGCGCCCTCCTCCACATAGGCGAGCAGGTCGGCGATCACGATCGGGGTATAGCCTTCCGTCTTCAGGTATTCCATGTCCGACCGGAACTCGTCGGGGGAGATGGTGTATTTGTTGAGCCGCGCCTGCTCCTTGAGCACGTGGTGGTACATCACGATCGGCAGTTCGATCCCGTCCGGTTCCGCCGGCGCGTTCGCGGACACCGCCCGGACGCCCTGCACGGCGATCCCGCCCAACGCCACCGCCAGCGCGAGGGCCAGCGGCAGGATCGCCCTGTTGATTGCCTTCATTGCGTCACTTCCCAAAGCGTTTTCTTCTGCATATCTATGCCCCGCGCGCCTGTCCATATGAGCATGGGGAATTTTTACTGGCAATCCGGCCGGGAGTATGGTATACTTACAGCTTACACAGTGAATGTGAATTGAACAAAAGGAATCTGCACAACTTATGAAATTTGATCAACTGAAATTGATACCGCCCATCCTGCGCGCCGCGGCCGACGAGGGCTACACCGCCCCGTCCCCCATCCAGCAAAAGGCGATCCCCCCCGCGCTCGAGGGCCGCGACGTGCTCGGCTGCGCCCAGACGGGCACCGGCAAGACCGCCGCCTTCGCCATGCCGATTTTGCAGCGGCTCTCCGCCCAGAAGCCCCAGCCGGGCGCGCCGCGCGTCATCCGCGCGCTCGTGCTCACCCCGACCAGGGAGCTCGCGCTCCAGATTTCCGACAGCTTCAAGGCCTACGGCCACTACCTGCGCCTGCGCACCGCCGTCATCTTCGGGGGCGTCTCCCAGAACCCGCAGGTGGACGAGCTTCGACGCGGCGTCGACATTCTCGTCGCCACCCCCGGCAGGCTCAACGACCTGATCGGGCAGGGGTATATCGACCTTTCGCGCGTCGAGACGCTGGTGCTCGACGAGGCCGACCGGATGCTCGACATGGGCTTCATCCACGATGTGGAGAAGATCATCGCCCGGGTGCCGCAGAAGCGGCAGACCCTCTTTTTCTCCGCGACGATGCCCGAGAGCATCATGCGCCTGTGCGACCGCATCCTCACCGACCCGGTCAAGGTGGCGGTGGATCCCGTCTCCTCCCCCGTCGAGGTGATCGACCAGCGGCTCTATTTTGTGGATAAGCCCAACAAGCGCCGTCTGCTCGTGCACCTGCTCAAGGACCCGGGCATCGTTTCGGCGCTCGTGTTCACCTTTACCAAGCACGGCGCCGACCGGGTGGCCCGGGAGCTCGACAAGGCGGGCGTCGAGGCGCAGGCGATCCACGGCAACAAGAGCCAGAACGCCCGCCAGCGGGCGCTGAGCGCCTTTAAGGCGGGGGAGATCCGCGTGCTCGTGGCGACCGACATCGCCGCGCGCGGCATCGACATCGACGAGCTCTCCCACGTTATCAACTACGACCTGCCCAACATCCCCGAGACGTATGTGCACCGCATCGGGCGCACGGCGCGCGCGGGGCTGTCGGGGACGGCGATCTCCTTTTGCAGCATCGAGGAGATGGACGAGCTCAAGGAGATTGAGAAGCTGATCGGCAAAAAGATCCCCGTGGTGGAGGACCACCCCTACCCGATGGAGGTGTTCGAGGCGCCGCCCAAGCAGCCGCGCCCCCAGCGCCCGCCGCGCGAGCAGCGCGCCGCGAAGCCGAAGCCGGTGCGTCAGCAGCCGCAGAAGCAGCAAAAGCCCGCCGGACGTTCCCCGCGCAAGCACTGAAACCAAAAAGGCAGCCGCACAGCGGCTGCCTTTTTTGATTTTTTGGCATAAAACGCCGGGAATTTTTTCCGGGACGCAGGAATCAGAGCTTTGCGCCGCACCGATTGCAGTAGAGGCTGTCCTTCTGCTGCGGCGCGCCGCAGGCGGGGCAGCGGGGGGCAAAGTTGTTGCGCAGCAGGCGCAGCCCGCCCGGCGGGACGGTGCATGTTTCACCGTGCGCGAGGCGGCGGCCGAGCGCGGGGTCGAGCTCGAAGACGCTCGCGCAGCGGGGGCAGGTAGCCAGATAGACCGAATCGTATTTGACGAGCGGGATGAAAAAGAAGTGGACGTAGCTGTAGCGGCGGCAGACGCTGAGGGACGCCGTTTCCCCGCAGGCGGGACAGGCCGCCGCGGAAACCTGTCCGGCGGGTACTACTTTGCTGTTCGCGCCGAATATACCTAGAAAGAACATCTCTGTCACCTCCGGGAACCGTTGGTACCAGTGTATACTAAATGTTGAAAAAGTCAACCGGAAAAGACAGATATTTGCCCGGGACACTTGACCGAATTGGGCAAAACGTGTAAAATTATGTTGAGTTATCGTGTGGAAAGGAAAATCAGCATGAAAAAGACGTTAAGCGTTATACTGTCGGTATTTCTGCTGGTTGGCATGGCCGGCTGCGGAAGCCGGGCTGCCGGCGATGACATCGCGGGAGGCCGGGGGGACGCCGCGCAGGCGGTCACCCTGAGCAGGACGGAAACGACAAGCGTGTACGGCGTGGAAGCGCCGGGCAGCGACGAAAATATCCTCCTCGGCGCCGGGCTGCTGGCGGCGAACGCCCCGCGGGAGGGACAGAAGATCTCCTCCGCCCCGCAGGGGGAGGTGCGCGCCGTATGGATGTCCTACCTGACGCTCGAGCCGATGGTGAAGGGCAAGACGAAGGCGCAGTTCACCGCCAACGTCGGCGCGGCCTTCAAGAAGGCTGCCGACTTCGGCTTCAACACCGTGTTCGTGCAGGTGCGGCCGTTCGGTGACGCGCTCTACGCGTCCGACTTTTTCCCCTGGTCCCGCTACCTGACGGGCACCGAGGGGCAGGACCCCGGCTACGACCCGCTGGAAATCATGTGCGCGCTGGCGGACGAAGAGGGGCTGCGCATCGAGGCGTGGCTCAACCCCTACCGCGTGCGGATCGGCGACCAGCCGATGTCGAGCGACAACCAGGCGAAAATCTGGCTCAGCCAGGGCAGCGACGCGGCGCTCGAATGGAACGGCGGCGTCTACTACAACCCCGGCAGCCCCGCCGCGCGCAAGCTCATTGTGAACGGCGTGCGGGAGATCGTGCGGAACTATGATGTGGACGGCGTCCACTTTGACGACTACTTCTATCCGACGACCGATTTTGCCTTCGACAGCGCGACCTACCGCGCCTCGGGCTCGAACCTCTCCCAGGCCGACTGGCGGCGGGAAAACGTGGATATCCTCGTCCGGGAGGTCTACGCGGCGATCAAGGAATTGAAGCCCGCCTGCCTCTTCGGCATCAGCCCGCAGGGCAACGTCAAGACCAACTATGAAAGCCAGTTCGCGGACGCGTCCGTCTGGCTCTCCAACCCCGGCTATGTCGACTACATCTGCCCGCAGGTCTACTACGGCTATGACAACGCGACCTGTCCCTACGCCGAGACGGTGAGGAAATGGGCGGACATGATCAAGGTGGACGGCATCAAGCTCTATGTGGGCATCGGGGCCTACAAGATCGGCACCGAGGACACATGGGCGGGCGCGGGCCGCGACGAGTGGCTCGGGACCACCGACCTGCTCGCCCGGATGGTGACGACCGCGCGGGACGCGAAGCACTACGGCGGCGTGGCCTTCTACAGCTATGAATCCCTCTTCGTTTCGCCGGGCAGGCAGATGCAGGCGGAGGAACGGAACCTCAAAAAGATTTTCTGACAGCCGTTGACGCGGGGCGGGTTCTCGGACCCGCCCCATACGGTATCCGGACAGGCCCCGCCGGGGCGGTCCGCGCGGGGAGGAAACCAGCTTGCCAAGAAACGGCCCCAACCGCAAAAAACTCGCCCTCGCCCTGTCGGCGGCGTTCATCCTGATGACGCTGCTGATGGGGGTTTTGGCGTTTCTCGGCGGGGATTTGATCGGCGGGGACGGGCCGGAAAGCCCGGACGCCGCCGTCATGGCTTCCGCGGACGGGGAACCGGAGTCCTCCGACGGGGAAGAGCCACGGGACGCGGACAGTCCGGAGGAGTCCTCCGGGTCCGGGGAGGAACCGGAGGAGGAGCCCGAGCCCGAACCGGTCTACTTTAACGTCCCGGACGAGCTGCGGGCGGTGATGATCTCGGCGGGGACCGACTACCTGACGACCGACGCGCCGCTCTCGGCGGCGGAGCTGGGCGGCCAGCTCGACCGGGCGCTCGCGGCCGCGCAGGAGCTGACGATGAATTCGATCATCATCGACACGAAGTACCGCGACGCCGTCCTCTTTACGAGCGACACGCTCGAGGCGGCGCCGCTTGAAATCGACGTGACCAGCTATCTCGCGGACAAGGCCCGCGAGATGGGCTTCTACGTCTACGCGACCTACGACGTGTCCGATCTCGCGGGCGACGACGGCAAATACCTGCGCGCCGCGAACGCGGACGGGAGGACGCTCGACAGCGTGCGGGAGAACGTCGGCTCCTTTGCGGAAACGTACAAGCTGGACGGCATCCTGCTCGACGGGTACGAAAACCCCGCCGACGGGCAAAGCTACGCCCAGTACCTCGAAAACGGCGGCGGCGTTGGCTATCAGAATTACCTGCGGCAGGTGCCGTCGGCGCTCGTGAGCGCGGCGGCCTCCGCCGTGCGGGAGCGCGCGCCCGGCACCCAGGTGGGACTGCTGGCGGACGCCGTGTGGGAGAACGCCGCGGAAAACCCCGGCGGCACCGACACCAAGGCGGAGCGGACCGCGCTCGGCTACGGCAACGCGGACACGAAAGCGATGGTCGAGAGCGGGCTCTTCGACTTCGTGATGGTCAAAAACTACGGCTCCACCAACGAGGAGACGGCGCGGTTCGGCGTCGTGGCCGAGTGGTGGAAGCAGGTGGCGCGCGGGGCCGACACCACCCTTTACATGATGCACGCGGCCGACCGCGTGGGCACCCAGTCGATCGGCTGGACGGTCTACGAGCAGCTCACCAAGCAGGTCATCGACCTGCAGGAGCTGGGCGGCGTGTCGGGCAACGCGTTCAACTCCCTGGCGGCGCTCTCCGCCAACCCCGGCAACAGCACGACCACCCTCGTGCAGTACCTCAATAACGAGATCAACGAGCAGTGGGTGCTCACCCAGCTCGCCATCACCACCCCGCAGCAGATGACCTTCACGACCAAGGAGCAGTCGGTCACCTTCCAGGGCGCGTCCGACCCGCAGGCGGAGGTCACGATGAACGGGGAGACGATCCCCACCAACGAGAGCGGCTACTTCGCCATCCGCGAGGACCTGACGCCGGGGCTCAACACCTTCACCTTTGTGCACAAGGGCAAGACCCTCACCTACAGCATCACGCGGCAGGTGCAGGTCATCAAGGAGGTCACCCCGACCGGCAAGCTGGCGGTCGACGGCGGCATGGAGGTCACCGTCTCGGTGCTCGCCTACGAGGACGCCAAGGTGAGCGCGAGCGTCGGCGGGCAGACGATCACCCTCTCCCAGACGGAGGACGAGACCGACGAGGCGGACTCGCTGTCCGGCTACAAGCGGTTCACCGGCGTGTTCACCGCGCCGAGCGCCTCCGCCTCCGCCACCACGATGGGCAACATCACCTTTACCGCCACCGCGCAGGGGGAGACCCAGTCGGTGGAGGGCGCGCTCGTCACCGTCAACAAGCGGGCGGTCATGGGCGAGGGGTCGGTCGTCTACGTCGTCGCCGACCAGGCGGAGACCTTCCCCATCAATACCCTCAACGACAACTCCAGCCCGGGCTATTTCCCGCTGCCCAAGGGCACGGTGGACAAGACCTACGGGGACGAGATCGTCTACAAGAACGGCAGCGTCACCAAGACCTACTGGAAGCTCGAATCGGGCGTGCGCGTCTATTCGGACGACATCAAGGCGTCGGGCGGCTCGATGCCCGACCAGAACGTCATCAGCGGCATGTCGGTCAAATCGTCGGGCGCCTACACGAGCGTCTCGCTGGAGATGGATCAGAAGGTGCCCTACAAGGTCGCCTACGACGGCTCGCAGATCATCTTCAAGTTCGACTACACCGCCCGTACCCCCGACTCCGACTCGATCAAGTCCAACGCGCTCTTCAAGTCGGCAAAATGGGAGGGCTCCAACCTCAACCTCACCCTCAGGAAGGCGGGCGGCTTCCTTGGCTACAAGGCGTACTACGAGGGCAACAGCCTCGTTTTGCGCTTCAACAATTCCCCCGGCTCCCTCTCGGGGGCGCGGATCGTGGTCGACCCCGGGCACGGCGGAAACGACCCGGGAAACCTCGGCTTCTACCCCGGCAAGGACGAGGCGGACATCAACCTCGCGGTGGCCAAAAAGCTCGTCAGCGACCTCAAGAGCCAGGGCGCGACGGTGCTGATGGCCGAGCCCGGCTCGACGATGGCCACCCGCATGGCGGCGGCCCGCGCCTTCAACGCGCAGGTGCTCGTTAGCGTCCACAGCAACTCCGCCCCCAACGTCAAGGCGACCGGCACCGAGGTCTACTACTTCTATCCCTTCTCCAAGCAGCTCGCGGCGAACATCTCCGCCAACGTCTCCAAGGCGCTCGGCTCGGACAACCGCGGCGCCAAGGCGGGGCTCTACTACATGACCCGCGAGAGCCAGTTCGCCTGCGTGCTCGCCGAGCTGGGCTTCATGTCCAACGAGGGGGAATACACCAAGCTGATCAACTCGAAATATCAGAGCCGCATGGCCGAGGCGATCGCCAACGGCATCAGCGCCTACCTCGGCGGCGCCAGCTCGGGGAGCTATTCCTCCGGCGGCGACGATGAGGACGAGGACGACGATGACGATGAGGACGGCGGGAACCTCCGCCTCAACGAGACGGAGCTCGACCTCGAGGTGGGCGACACCTTCCCGCTCAAGGTGAGCGGCGCGGGCGGCGCGGACGTCTCGTGGGAGACGGACGACAAGTCGGTCGCGACGGTCAATTCCTCCGGCAAGGTGGTCGCCAAGGGGGAGGGCAAAACCCGCATCACCGCCTACACCGACGACGACGAGGCGCGCTGCACCGTCTATGTCGGCGGGGGAAGCGGCGGCGACGGCGGCGACGTGACGAAGATCGTCGTCGAGGCGGATGAGGAGGAGATCGAGGTGGGGACCCGCACGACGCTTTCGGTGCGGGTGTCGCCCTCCGACGCGGACGACGACCGGGTCAAGTGGGTGACCGATGACGACGACATCGTCGAGCTCTCCAACCTCACGTCCTCCTCCTGCAAGGTGGAGGGCCTGCGGGACGGCACCGCCACGATCACCGCCATCGCGCGGGACGGCAGCGGGATGCGCGGCTCGATCGACATCGTGGTGGGCACCGGCAAATATAGGCAGACCAGCAAGGACACGAGCAGTACCGCGCCCAAGAAGGGGGTCAAGGTCGAGGCGATCTCGATCGACGGGCCGTCGACCCTCTACGTGGGGGACGGGCGCTCGGTCTACACCGGCACGGTGTCGCCCGCCAACGCGGAGGACCCCGGCATCAAGTGGTCGGTGACCGACCGCGACATCCTCGAGCTCTATAACACCGACGACGAGAACGTCGTCAAGGTGGAGGGCCTCAAGGCGGGCACCGCCTACCTCGTGGGCGAGCCCTACGACAAGAGCAAGGTCGTCAAGAAGTTCAAGATCACCGTCAAAAAATGAGCATGCACAGATATAACAAACCTTCGCGTGCATTTTGCGAAGGTTTGTTATGTTTTTTCTGTTGCATGGGCGGGCGGATGCTGGTATAATAGAACGAGTGATAAAAAATTATTATTTTCTGGGAGATTTGATAAAAAATTAACTCTTTCAAAATGTGCTGTGCGTTGGCGCGCGGCCTGAAATAGGAGTGAGCGTATGTACAAGATTGTCAAGAAGCGGGCGCTGAACGACACGGTGACGCTGATGGAGATCGAGGCCCCGCACATCGCCAAAAAGGCGAAGGCGGGCCAGTTCATCATCTTCCGCGTCGACGAGCGGGGGGAGCGGGTGCCGCTGACCATCGCGGACTATGACCGCGAAAAGGGCACCGTGACGATCATCTTCCAGATCGTCGGCGCCTCCACCAAGCTGCTGAACACCCTCGGGGAGGGCGACAGCCTGCTCGACTTCGTCGGGCCGCTCGGCCAGCCGACCCACGTGGGGCCGGAGGTCAAACGGGTGTGCGTGATCGGCGGCGGCGTGGGCACCGCGATCGCCTATCCGCAGGCCAAGGCGCTGCACGCGGCGGGGCTGGAGGTGGATATGATTGCGGGCTTCCGCTCGAAGGAGATCGTCATCCTCGAGGAGGAGATGAAGGCGGTCACCGACCATCTCTACCTGATGACCGACGACGGCAGCTACGGCGAGAAGGGGCTCGTCACCCAGAAGCTCGAGGAGCTCATCAAGGCGGGGAACCCGTACGACCTGGTCATCGCGATCGGGCCGGTGATCATGATGAAGTTCGTCGCCGCCGCGACGAAGCCCTACGGCATCAGGACGCTCGTCTCCCTCAACCCGATCATGGTCGACGGTACCGGCATGTGCGGCGGGTGCCGCGTGAAGGTCGGCGGGCAGACGAAATTCGCCTGCGTGGACGGCCCGGATTTCGACGGCCACGAGGTCGATTTTGACGAGCTGATGAAGCGCAACAGCTTTTATAAGGAGCGCGAGATGGCCGACCGGGAGGACCCGGCGCACGTCTGCCGCCTGACGGGAGGGAAACGCCATGCCTAACATGTCCTTAAAGAAGAACCCCATGCCGGAGCAGGCCCCCGACGTGCGCAACAAGAACTTTGAAGAGGTCGCGCTTGGCTATACCGCCGAGATGGCGGTGGACGAGGCGAAGCGCTGCCTCCACTGCAAAAACAGGCCGTGCGTCGCGGGCTGCCCGGTCAACGTACGGATTCCGGAGTTCATCGCGAAGGTGGCGGAGGGGGATTTTGCCGGCGCTTACCGGGAGATCGCCCTGACCAATTCGCTGCCCGCCGTCTGCGGGCGGGTGTGCCCGCAGGAGAACCAGTGCGAGGGCAAGTGCGTGCGCGGCGTCAAGGGGGAGCCGGTGGGCATCGGCCGCCTCGAGCGGTTCGTGGCCGACTGGTGGATGGAAAACGGCTCGGAGGAGCTTACCCGCCCCGCCTCCAACGGGCACCGGGTCGCAGTGGTCGGCGCCGGCCCGGCGGGGCTTACCTGCGCGGGCGACCTCGCCAGGATGGGGTATGAGGTCACCGTCTTCGAGGCGCTCCAGACGGCGGGCGGCGTGCTCGTCTACGGCATCCCGCAGTTCCGCCTCCCCAAGGAGATCGTCGCCCGCGAGGTGGGCGCGCTCGAAAGGCTCGGCGTGGAGATGAAGCCCGATATGGTCATCGGCAAGGTCGATTCGGTCGACGAGCTCTTCGAGCAGGGCTTTGAAGCGGTCTTTATCGGTTCGGGCGCGGGGCTCCCGAGCTTTATGAACATCCCCGGCGAAAACCTGCTGGGGGTCTATTCCGCCAACGAGTACCTCACCCGCATCAACCTCATGAAGGCCTATCGCGAGGGGTACGACACCCCGATCGCCAGGAGCCGCAGGGTCGCCGTCGTGGGCGGCGGCAACGTGGCGATGGACGCGGCCCGCTGCGCCAAGCGGATGGGCGCGGAAGAGGTGTATATCGTCTACCGCCGCAGCGAGGTCGAGCTCCCGGCGCGCGCCGAGGAGGTCCACCACGCCAAGGAGGAGGGGATCCTCTTCCAGCTCCTCCGGAATCCCGTGCAGATCCTCGGGGACGAAAACGGCCGCGTCAAAGCGATCGAGTGCGTCGAGATGGAGCTGGGCGAGCCGGACGCGTCGGGCCGCCGCCGTCCGATCGAAAAGCAGGGCAGCAACTTCACGATCGACGTGGACACGGTGATCATGGCGATCGGCACGAGCCCCAACCCGCTCATCCGGTCGACGACCACCGGGCTGGAGGCCAACAGAAAGGGCTGCCTCGTGGCGGACGAACGCGGCGCGACGACCAAGCCGGGCGTGTTCGCGGGCGGCGACGCGGTGACGGGCGCGGCCACGGTCATCCTCGCGATGGGCGCGGGCAAGACCGCCGCCCAGTCGATCGACGAGTACATCAAATCCAAATAACCAGATTTCCATGAGCGGTTTGTCCGGCGGACAAACCGCTCATTTTTTTGCGCCCGCCCGCATAGACTTGTCTTAGAAGGACAGCAAAGGAGCGGGATGGCATCATGATCGACCAGAGGATACGCCGGTATCCGCCGCGCGCGGGGATGCGCAGGCGGCGGGAGAGGGACCCCTATCTCTTCACGGTGATCGTGCAGATCGTCCTGTGCGCGGCGCTGCTGCTCGGCTGCCTGGGGCTGCGGAGGTTCCAGCCGGGGGCCGCGCGGGGAATGGCGGAGCTCTTTGACGGGCTGCTGACCGCCGATCGGGTGGAGATCCCGAGCGGGACGGGGGTGGCGGCGGTCTCCGCGCGGGCGCGGGAAGCGGCGGATCACGCGGCGGACGCCGCCGCGCGGGTGCTGACCGAGCTGCTCACGCCGCCCGCCGCTCAGCCGCCGTCCCCGGACGCGCCCGGGGACGGCGATGCCGGAGGAAGCGGCGGCGGGAGTACCGCCGCCGCTTCCTCCGGTCCCTCCGCTCCGGCGGAGGGGCTGAGCGGCGCGGGCGGCTGGTTCGGGCGCGGCGACGCGGCGGGGAAGGAGGCCCCCTCCTCCTGCGCCTTTTCGCCGATCCTCGTCTCGGCGCGGGTGGACGCGCCGGCCGGGGGCGCTGTGACCTCGCCGTTCGGCTGGCGGGAGCACCCCATCTCGGGTGCGGAGGACTTCCACAGGGGGGTGGACATCGCGGCGGCTTCGGGCAGCGGCATCTACGCGTCGCTGCCGGGGCGGGTCGCGGAGGTGGACAGCTCCCCCATCTACGGCAACTACATCACCCTTGACCACGGCGGCGGGCTGACGACCACCTACTGCCATTGCGAGTCGATCGCCGCGCCGCTCGGCGCGAACCTGCGGCGGGGGGAGCTCGTCGCGCTGGTGGGCAGCACGGGCATCTCCACCGGGCCGCACGTCCACTTTGAGATCAGCAAGGACGGCCGGTACTACAACCCCGCGTGGGTGCTCGACGGGATGGACGCCGATGGAGTTTGAGTGGGGCGGCACGCGCTATTCCTTCACCTTCGGCTTCTTCGCGGTGCTCGCGCTCTGGCTGCTCTGCGACCGTTCGGGGCTCGGCCTGCCCGCGCTGGGGGGCGTGCTCGTGCACGAGGGCGGGCATATCCTCGTCATGCGCCTGACGGGCGCGCGGATTCTCGCCATGCGGTTCTGCGCGGTCGGGGTGCGGCTGGAAAAACGCGGTCTGCTCTCCTACGGCCGGGAAACGGCCGTCTACCTCGGCGGCGTGGCGGCGAACCTGCTCGCCGCGGGGGCGTGCGTCCTCCTCTGCGGCTGGAACGGCTTCGCCGCCGCAAACCTGGCGCTCTGCATCTTCAACCTCCTGCCGGTCGGCCGGCTGGACGGCGGAGTGCTGCTGGGGCTCGCGCTCTGCCGCGCCGGGAAGCCCGAACAGGCGGCGTTCTGGCAGAAGCTCGCGGGGTTCGCGGTGCTCACGCCCCTCTTCGCGGCGGCCCTCCTGCTGCTGCCGCGCGGCAATTATACGATGCTTTTGACCGCGCTTTATCTCGCGGCCACCCTCCTGCGGGGATAGGACGAAGGCCCCTCCGGCGCTGCCGGAGGGGCCTTCGGTTTGTCATTCGGCGGGATGTGTGGTAAAATGCAGGAGGAAGCGGCGGCCTCTTTTTTCACAAAATTTTGCCTGCCCGGATGAAAACCGCCAAAATCCGACACTGTTTCAATATCGGATTCGACGGACATGGGAGGAGGGCTTTGGATGAAACGGATGCTCTGCACGCTCGCGGCGGGTTTGCTCTGCCTGTCGCTGGCCGCCTGCGAAAGCCCGGGGGCGGACGCTCCCGGCGGGGCGCTGTCCGGTTCCCCGCCCGTGACGGCGGGCGTTACCCCGGCGGAATCGGAGCCCGCGCCCGGATCGGCGGAGGAGTCCCCCAAAGCGTTCCCGGAGGAGGCGGTCATCCTGAGGCCCATGGAGGGAATCGGGAAGAGCGAACTGATCTATGGGGATTTCTTACAGTCGGGAGACGTGCTGGTGTGCAGCTGGTATGAACGGAAGGGAGAGGGCTCCGAACTCCATTGGATGATCGGGGCGTTTGACCTGTCTTCGGGGGAGATGCGCTACCGGTTTCCGGTAGACGAGCTCGTCTGGGGGATGGAGAAGGTCTCATACGGCCCCTATGACTACCGGGTCCTGCTCACGGACCGGATGCTCTACCGGAGCAGCACCGACGAAACGGCCGAAGAGGTCGTGCCGCTGCCGGAGAATATCGCGCTGCTGGAGTTTGGCCTTTCGACCAGATATTCGCCCTGCGCCTATGACTATAGCGGGAACGCCTTTACCTGGGCGGCGGAGGACGGCATTTGGATTTCGGACGCGCGGGGCGAAAACGCCCGAAGAATCCTGAACAACAGCGATCTGCCCGACGGGATGGGGGCCACGCCCGATGCGCCGCCCTATCTTCTCTACGCCCCGCGGTTTCTCTGCAATGGGGAAAAGGTGGCGGCCGCGCTCTTTTCTCCGTATGCGGGAGACGGGGAACACTATGCGGGCGCGGTTCTGTGCGATCTGGAAACAGGGGCGCGGACAGAGCTGGAAGTGGGCAGGCGGACCAACGGGTCGATCAAGTGCGGCGTCGAGGACCGCTATGTGATCTCACAAAGCGCCTCATATACCGTCGTTCTGGATGCGCAGACCGGCGAAACCCGAAAATATGAAATCCACTATAGCGATTTGTATCCGGACCTTCTTTTGGAAGCCCGGACGCTTGTTCGGGCCGGCGCGGATGAAAACAGGGAAACCCGTTTTTATATCTGTTCCCTCGACGACCCGGACGACCGTTCCCACCCGCTGCCCGATCCCTGGAAAGCTCCGTATGAGACCATGTTCGGGCCACGGGACCTCACGGAATCCTATGTTTATTTTGAAGATGCGGACGGCGACGGCCCGTGGCTGGCCGCCGTGAAATACCGCTAGGGGGGATTTGATGAAACGAGGACTCTGCGTCCTGCTGGCGCTGGCGCTCTGCCTCTTTGCGGCGGGCTGCGTGCAGCCGCCCGTGGAGGGCCCCGCGCCCGCCAAAGAGCCCGCGCGGCCGGCGCCGGAAAAGACGGACGACCCGCTCCTGCTCGCGATGGAAGCCGAACTGACGGGCGCGCGTCCCGGCGACGTGCGCATCGACCCGCCGGGCGAATTCCAGCGGGTGAGGATGTCCCGCGCGCTGGTGGAGGGGATCGCGAACCTGCTGACCGTCTCGCCCTTTGAGCGGGTGGAGATGCGTTCCATCGAGGGGGAGGAGGATCTCGGCTACCAGCAGGTGAGCGTGCTGGGCGGCGGGAAGGTCTGTTCCCTCGAGCTCTTCCTCTGCGGGGAGAGCCACGAGCTGTATCCCGGGAAGACGGTGCTCTGGCTCCAGGTCGGGGACGAGACGGGGCAGTACCTGTTCGGCGGGGAGGTCTATGACGGGATCGCCCGGTTGGTCGGGAAAAATACCCTCCCCGACGCCGTGAGCCTCGAGGGGGAGTACCTGCCGCTCGATTCGCCGGATCCCGGCTCGCAGGACCTCTATCCGCGGGAGCTGCTTCAGCTCGGCGGGGTCCTGCTGGTCCGCTATGAGGACGCGGACGGCAAGGCGCTTTTCGAGGCGTTCGACACCTCGAGCGGGGAGGCGCTTTACGACTTTTCGCCGGAAGCCGGGGTCGACCGGATGGAGAGGACCACCTACAACGGCTGGGACTACCGTCTCGTTCAGGATAACGGTGTCGTCTCCTACCGCTCCGCCTCCGATCCGGAAAAATCGGAGGAGTACCGCCTCCCGCTCGAGCTGTGGCGGCGGATGTCCGGGGAGCGGCCGGGCGGCTACGACCTCGACCCGGCATCCGGGGCCGCCGCCTGCGCCGACGGCGAGGGGGTGTGGCTCGCCGGACCCGGCGGCACGGTGCGGCGGGCGCTTTCCTCCGACAGCCTCGCCGAGGCGCTGGGGGACCGCTATCCCGCCAACGCGCCGGAGGATTTCCCGCAGCCGCGCTATACGGAGCCGCGCCTGCACGGGGGCGGAAGGCTGCTGACCGCGGTCGCGTCGATCCCGGGCGCGCAGTCGGATTACGCCGCGCTGGCGGTCTGCGACCTGGCCGCGGGGACGGTCGGCTATTACCGGAATTTCGGCGTGATGCGTTCGGGGACGGCCTATCCGGACGATATGACCGTCGTGATGCGCTCCGACACGGTCGACACGGTGCTCGACCTCTCGACGGGCGAGACGCGGGAAAGCCCGGTCATGCTCGACCGCGGGGTGCGGGAGCTCTTCACCGCGGACTATGAAAATTACCTCTCCGTGCGGACTTCCCGCGCGGACGACGGGCAGAATCTCGTGGAGCTCACCGCCTACGGGGAGGACAAGCCCCTCTTCACCGCGGCGGGCGGGCAGTTCTACGTGGCGGGCGTCACGCCCGATTACGCGCTCTGCCGCTACCGGGACGGGCAGCAGGCGGAGACCCTGCTGCTCCGGTGGAACCGCGCGGGCGCGCTGACGCTCCACTCCCTGCTCGCGGGCGAGACGGAGCGCGCGGGCGCGACCCCGATCGACGCCTACGGGACGGGGGAATCGGTGGCCGTGCTGGCCCGCGCGGCGGACGGGAGCTGGTTCGTCGAATCGTTCGACGCGAAGACGGGCCGCAGCTTCGGGGACGGCGTCCGGCTCGACCGGGAGACCCGCCCCGTCGCGCTCGCGCCCGTCTATGACCGGGCGGGGTACGACTACCGGCTGCTCACCTCCGGGTCGGTGTTCTACGGCAAGTTCGGGCAGCGGCTCCCCGTGGAGGAATACGCCCTGCCCGACCGCATCGCAACCGCTCTGCTCCCGGACGACGGCTCCTTCGACCTCTCGGGGGAGACGATCGCCTACGCGGCGGACGACGGCATCTGGACCGCCCGCGCCGACGGTACGGGGGAACAGCTCCGGCTCCCCAACCGGGAGATCGGCCAGCGGACGGACAACATCCCCGCGCGCTACGCCTTCCCCCGCCTGATGGGCGGCGGGCGCTTCCTCGTCGGGATGCAGGCGATTCTGGGCGGCGAGACCTTCTACTGCGGGTTCACCGTCCTGGACCTTGTCACCGGGGAAAAGACGGAGGTCTTCGACCCGGACGGCTATTTCCCGGGCGGCGTCCTCTATCCGAACGACTATACCGTCGGGCTGCGGCAGGGGGAGACGGTCGACTATTACTCCCTGCCCGACCTGCGGCGCACGGCCGGACCGGGCGAGCCCTATCCAAGCGAAGCCTACCGGTTCGCATAGCTTGCATTTACCCCCCATTTCATGTAAAATGGGGGGTAGCTTTTTGAGAGGATGTTTCAAATCATGAATGTGAGAAAGGCGCTCGAACGGGTGCTTTTGCAGGTACAGAAGCCCGCGCGCTACACCGGCGGCGAGCTCGGCAGCATTGTAAAGGATCCGGCGAAGGTGGACGTGCGGTTCGCCTTCTGCTTCCCCGACCTCTATGAGGTGGGGATGTCGCACCTCGGCATGAAGATTCTCTACTCGTTGATGAACGAGCGGGAGGATATCTGGTGCGAGCGGGTGTTCGCGCCGGGCGACGACCTGGAGCGGCTGATGCGGGAGCACCGGATCCCCCTCTTCGGGCTCGAGAGCCTCGACGCCGTCACCGATTTCGACTTCATCGGCTTCACGCTGCAATACGAACTGAGCTTCACCGCCATCCTCAACATGCTCGACCTCGCGGGGCTGCCGGTGCGCTCCAAGGACCGCACCGGCCTTTCGCCGCTCGTCGTGGCGGGAGGTCCCTGCGCCTGCAACCCCGAGCCGATCTCGGCGTTCATCGACCTGTTCATCCTCGGCGAGGGGGAGGAGGTCAACCTCGAGTTGATCGACCTCTACAAGATCGCCAAGCGGGAGGGCTGGGACAAGCAAACCTTCCTGCGCCGCGCCGCGCGGATCGGGGGCATCTACGTCCCCTCCCTCTACGACGTCAGCTACCGGGAGGACGGCACGATCGAAGCCGTCACCCCGCGGGAGGGTGCGCCCGCCCGGGTCCTGAAGCGGATCGTCAGGGATTTCGACGGCGTCTACTACCCGAAGGATTTCGTCGTGCCCTTCACCGAGACGGTGCACGACCGCGCGATGGTCGAGGTGCTGCGCGGGTGCATCCGCGGATGCAGGTTCTGCCAGGCGGGGTTCCTCTACCGCCCGCTGCGCGAAAAGCGCCACGCCACCCTCGACCGGCAGGCGCACGACCTGTGCGACCACACCGGCTACGACGAGGTGTCGCTCACGAGCCTTTCGACGAGCGACTATTCCGAGCTCGAGCCGCTTCTGAACGACATGCTCTCCTGGACCGAGCGGGACGCGGTCAACATCGCGCTGCCGTCGCTCCGGGTGGACAACTTCTCCAGGGAGCTGGTCGAGCGGATCGCGGCGGTGCGCAAATCCTCCCTCACCTTCGCGCCCGAGGCCGGGACCCAGCGGCTGCGGGACGTCATCAACAAGAACGTCTCCGAGGAGGAGGTGCTGCGCACCTGCCGCACCGCCTTCGAGGGGGGCTACAGCAATGTGAAGCTCTACTTCATGATGGGGCTCCCCACCGAGACGGACGAGGACGTGGCGGGCATCATCCGCCTCGCGCAGAAGGTGGTCGACATGTTCTACCGCCTGCCCGACCGCCCCAAGGGGCGCGGGGTCAGCGTGACCGTCTCGGTCGCCTGCTTCGTGCCCAAGCCGTTCACCCCCTTCGAGTTCGAGCCGCAGGACACGCGGGAGGAGCTGCGGCGCAAGCAGCGCATCCTGCTCGACACGGTGAAGAGCAAGAAAATCACCGTCAAATACCACGACAGCCCGACGAGCTTTCTGGAAGCGGCGCTCGCGCGCGGCGACCGGCGGCTGTGCCCCGTCGTCGAATACGCGTGGCGGCTGGGCTCGAAGCTCGACGGCTGGAACGACTTCTTCTCGATGGAGCGGTGGGAGGACGCCGCCGAGGTGTGCGGCGTGGACTTCTCCTTCTACGCGAACCGCCGGAGGAGCTACGGCGAGGTTATGCCGTGGGACCATCTCGACTATGGGGTGACGAAGGCGTACCTCATCCGCGAGCACGAGCGCGCGCTCGCCGCGCAGGTGACGCCCCACTGCCGCCTCAACTGCTCCGGCTGCGGCGCGAACAAGCTGGTGGGGGGTGCCTGCTTTGGGAAATGAGCTCTTCAAAATGACCGTCCGGGTCTTTTACCGGAAGCTCGGGCGGATCAAATACATCTCCCACCTCGACATGGTGCGCTGCATCTCCCGCGCGCTCAAGCGCTCGGGACTGCCGGTGTGGCACACCCTCGGCTTCCACCCGCACGTCTACCTGACCTTCGCGCTGCCGCTCGCGCTCGGCTATGAGAGCACCTGCGAGTCGATGGATTTCCGCCTCACCGGGGAGCTGCCGATGGAGGAGGTGGTGGAGCGCCTCAACACCGTGCTGCCCGAGGGGGTCCGCTGCTACCGCGCGGCTCCGGCCGGACAGAAGCCGGAGGCGATCGCGTGGGCGGACTACGAGATCACCCAGGAGTTCGACGGGATGACGGCGGAGGCCGCCGCGGAAAAATTCGCGGCGTGGCGGAACCGGGAGACGGTCCCCGTCGTCAAGAAGGGCAAAAAGGGGGAGCGCGTGATCGACGCGAAGCCGCACTTTTCGGTGCGGGAGGAGCGCGCGGCGGGCGACACCCTCGTTTTTACGATGCGCGCCGCCGCCGGCAACACGCTCAACCTCAACCCCACCCTGCTGCTCGACGCGTTCGCGGCGGAGGAGGGGGTGCGCGCGGACTGGATGCGGGTGGTGCGCACCGCGGTTCTGGACCAGGATGGAAACCCATTTGAATAGGAGGCATGCAGGATGATTACAAGAAAACGGGAGCTTCCCGAGACGGTCAAGACGCAGATGCGCGGCGGCGACGGGGAGGTGCGCATGAAGGAGCTTTTGCAGCCCGGGCAGTTCTGCGGGCACGGCAGGCTCTTCAATCACATGGTCCTCGCGCCCGGCTGCTCGATCGGCTACCACGAGCACCAGGGCGAGAGCGAGACCTTTTACATCCTCGCGGGCGAAGCGCGCTACAATGACAACGGCACCGAGGTCACGCTCTCCCCGGGAGACTGCGCGCACACCGCGTCGGGCCAGGGGCACAGCATCGCAAACGCGGGGGAGACGCCGCTCGAGTTCATCGCGCTCATCGTAAATTCGTAAAAAACAGGAAGAAAATACTTGCATTTTGGATTCCCCTGTGGTATCCTATATAAGCATGTAATGAACGTTGTGATCCTGCAACGGGATTTCACGCCCAATCCAGCCGGATTGAACATGAAACCGGACAGTCCTCTGCCATCGATTTTGGGCATGAATGTCTGCAAAAAATAAGGAGGAAGCAGTAATGGACGCTTTGAAGCAGATCGTCACCGATTGCACGAAAGCAGAGCTGCCCAAGATCGAGATCGGCGATACCGTCAAGGTACACGTTTGGATCAAAGAGGGCGAGAAGAAGAGGGTTCAGGTTTTTGAGGGAACGGTCATTGCCAAGAAACACGGCGGCATCTCCGAGACCTTCACCGTCCGCCGCGTGGCCCACGGCTGCGGCGTCGAGAGGGTTTTCCCCATCCATTCCCCCAACATCGACAAGGTGGAGCTGGTCAGGAACGGACGCGTCCGCCGCAGCAAGCTCTACTACCTGCGTGACCGTGTCGGCAAGGCCGCCAAGGTCAAGGACACCATTCGATAAGAACGCTTTTGAAAGGGACGTGAAAACGTCCCTTTCTGTTTTGTCCGGACATGCGCCGGACAAAACTCCCCTTAAAAAAGGGGGCGCACACGAGGGGGATGAGGGAGCAAGGCCGCAGGCCGCGGCAATCCGGTTCCCCCTCGTGCAGCCTGCGGGCGGCCCCGCAGGCTGGGGACGTGAAAACGTCCCTTTTCTTTTTCCGCTTCTTCGGCCGCGCCCCGGCCGGCGCCGTCCGCCTTGAATCGCGGGACGGGGTGTGTTATACTGAAAATCTATCAATGGAAAGGTCCGGGCTTCCGGAAGGATGGGCGTATGTTGGAACAGCAGTACAGGACCCGACAGGACGCGCGGCGGGAACACGACTTCCGCTACGACATCAAGAACTCCCTGAACGCCAGGGAACGGCGCCGCGGCGCGGTGGCCGAGGTGTACGAATGGGTGGAGTCGTGCGTGATCGCGGTGGGGGTCATCCTGCTGATCTTTGCGTTCGCGGCGCGCACCGCGACGGTGTCCGGCCCCTCGATGCTGCCCACCCTGCGCGACGGCGACCGCCTGCTGCTGGTGCAGGCGGGCTACCACGACCCCCAATACGGCGACGTGGTCGTCATCGACCGCAGCCAGAAGGGGGAGCCGCCGATCATCAAGCGGGTGATCGGCCGCGCGGGGGACGAGATCGACATCGACTTTGAAACCGGGCAGGTCCGCCGCAACGGGCAGATGCTGGACGAGCCCTACTTAAACGAGCCCACCCTCACCCGGCGGGACGTGGAGTTCCCGGTGACGGTGCCCGAGGGGAGCGTCTTCGTGATGGGGGACAACCGCAACCACTCGGCCGACAGCCGCACGCGGGAGATCGGCATGATCGACCTGCGGCGGGTGATGGGCAAGGCGGTCTACCGCTTCCTGCCGGCGGGCAGGGCGGGGGAGATCGACTGACGACAGAATGACTGGAATGGAGAGGATGCAGATGGACGCTGCGGAATACAGGGACAATCAGCCGGAGGCGAAAAGCGCGGTGAGCGAGGCGTACGAGTGGGTGGAATCGTTTTTGGTGCCGCTGCTCGCCTTCCTGCTCATCTTCACCTTTTTCGCGCGGCTCGCGACGGTCAACGGCATTTCGATGCTGCCGACCCTCCACAACGGCGAGCGGCTGATCCTCCAGCAGGCGGGCTACGCGCCGGAATACGGCGACGTGGTCGTCGTCGACCGCTCGATCACCGACGAGGACGCGATCGTCAAGCGGGTGATCGGCAAGGAGGGGGACGTCATCTTCATCGATTTCGCGTCGGGGGAGGTGTGGCGCAACGACACCCTGCTCGATGAGCCCTACATCAACGAACCCACGATGCTCCAGTACGACATCTCCTTCCCGGTGAAGGTGCCGGCGGGTTGCGTCTTCGTGATGGGGGACAACCGCAACCATTCGCTCGACAGCCGGTCGAGCGACATCGGCATGGTCGACGTCCGCCACATCATGGGCAAGGCGGTCTTCCGCTTCTTCCCATTCAACAAGTTCGGAGGGATTTCATGAGTACCCAGCAGCCCGGCGTCCCGGCGGCAGAGGTCCCGTCGATCCAGTGGTTCCCGGGGCACATGGCCAAAACCCGGCGGCTGATGAGCGAGAGCCTGAAGCTCGTCGACATCGTCGTCGAGCTGACCGACGCGCGGATTCCCGCGTCGAGCCGCAATCCGGAGATCGACAAGCTCGTGGGGCAGAAGCCCCGCGTGATCCTGCTCAATAAATGCGATTCCGCCGACGACGGGGCGACCCGCCGCTGGGTGGATTACTATACCCGAAAGGGCGTCCCCGCCATCGCGACCGACTGCCGCAGCGGCAAGGGCCTGGGGGCCTTCCTGCCGCTCGTGAAGAGCGCGCTTTCGGCGCAGCTCGCGCGCAGGGCGGAGAAGGGGATGGGCGGCCAGCCGATCCGCATGATGATCGTTGGCATCCCCAACGTCGGCAAGTCCTCCCTCATCAACCGCCTCGCGGGCGCGAAGCGCGCGAAGGTGGAGGACCGCCCGGGCGTGACGCGCGGGCGGCAGTGGGTGTCGCTCGCGGGCGGGATCGACCTGCTGGACATGCCGGGAGTGCTCTGGCCTAAGTTCGAGGACCCCGCCGTCGGGGAGCGGCTCGCCTTCACGGGCGCGGTCAAGGACGACGTGCTCGACGCCGAGCTGCTCGCGATGCGGCTGCTCTGGCTTTTAAACGCCGAATACCCGGCGCAGCTCGCCGCGCGCTATCACCTGAAGGAGGGGGAGACGGACGGGCTCGACGCCTACGGGCTGCTCTGCCTCGTGGGGAAAAAGCGCGGGATGCTCGTCCCGGGCGGCGAGGCCAACACCGAACGGGCGGCGATCACCGTGCTCGACGAATTCCGCAGCGGAAAGCTCGGCAGGCTGACGCTGGAACTGCCGCCGGAGGACTGACATGGACCTGTACCAGTATGAGCTGATCGCCTACGACCAGGGGTTTTCCGCCGTCTGCGGCATCGACGAGGCGGGGCGCGGGCCGCTCGCGGGGGACGTGTACGCCGCGGCGGTCATTCTGCCGCGCGGCGTCGAGATCGCGGGGGTCAACGACTCGAAGAAGCTCACGGAAAAAAAGCGCGAGGCGCTCTTTGACGAGATCACCGCGCGGGCCGCGGCCTATAGCATCGCGGCCGCGTCGGTTGCGGAGATCGATGAAATGAACATCCTGCGGGCGGCGATGCTCGCGATGCGCCGCGCGGCGGAAGGGCTTTCGGTGAAGCCCGACCTCGCGCTTGTCGACGGCAACTGCGACCCGGGGCTCGGCTTCGCCACCCAGACGATCATCGGCGGGGACGGCAGGAGCGCGTCGATCGCGGCGGCGTCGATTTTGGCGAAGGTCGCGCGGGACCGCTATATGAAGGAGCTCGACCAA
Organism: Anaerotruncus massiliensis (ex Togo et al. 2026); assembly: GCF_030825285.1. Classification (NCBI taxonomy): domain Bacteria; kingdom Bacillati; phylum Bacillota; class Clostridia; order Eubacteriales; family Oscillospiraceae; genus Anaerotruncus; species Anaerotruncus massiliensis (ex Togo et al. 2026). The sequence continues at coordinate 56,876 of NZ_JAPJQF010000007.1, read as the reverse complement.
AAGTACCCCGAATACCGGTTCGCGCAGCACAAGGGCTACGGCACCAGGCTCCACTACGAGATGCTGGAACGGTACGGCCCCTCGCCGGTACACCGCCGCACCTTCCTCAAAAAGCTCCTCAAATGACGGCGACGACGCGGCAGCGCGGGACGCTGGGGGAGGAGTTCGCCGTGAAGAAGCTCGCGGAGGCGGGGTACGAAATCCTCGCGCGCAACTGGCGCAGCGGGCGCCATGAGATCGACCTCATCCTGCAAAAGGATGGGGTCATCGCCTTCGTCGAGGTCAAGACCCGCGCGCAAAGCGCGCTGGCCGCCCCGGCCGCGAGCGTCACCAGGGCGCAGCGCAGGCGGATCGCGCTGGCCGCCGTGGCATATCTGCGGGAGCGCGGCATATACAATACAGGGGCGGTCCAGCCGCGTTTCGACCTCTTCGAGGTCGTGACCGAGCGGCCCGGCTCGAATGTGGTGACCCGCTGGGCCCACCTGGCGGGCGCGTACGATACGGGGGATCTGGATGTATTTATTTGACCTGCACTGCGACACCGTCACCCGCCTGCACGACGGCGAGCGCCTCGCGCCGGGCGACCGGAGCCTGCGGCAAAACGGCGCGCACCTCGCGCTCGGCCGGATGGCCTGCTACGACTGGTGCCAGTGCTTTGCGATCTTCATGCCGGACGAATACCGCGGCGAGGCCGCGGTCGATTATTTTGAGAGCTGTTACCGGTTCTTCACCGGGCAGCTCGCGGAGAACGCCGACCTCGCCGCGCAGGCGTTCACGGCGGCGGACATCCGGGAGATCATTTCCGGGGGAAGGTGCGCGGCGCTGCTCACGGTGGAGGGAGGCTCGGCGCTCGCCGGGGACCTCGGGCGGATCGCGCGGCTGCGGGAATGCGGCGTGCGCGTCCTGACCCTCACCTGGAACGGCAAAAACGAGCTGGGCAGCGGCATGGCCTGCGACGAGGGGCTCACCCCCCTCGGGCGGGAGGCGCTCCCGCTGCTCGAGGAGGCGGGGATCGTCGTCGACGTCTCCCACCTGAGCGACAGCGGCTTCTGGGAGGTGCAGAAACGCGCGAGGCGCCCGTTTATCGCGACCCATTCGGATTCCCGCGCGGTCTGCGGGCATGGTCGCAACCTCACCGACGACCAGTTCCGGGCGGTCGCGGCGGCGGGCGGCGTCGTGGGGCTCAACTTCTCCACCCACTTCCTCGCGGCGGACGACCCCGACCCCTCCTACGCGGCGCTCTCGGCGCACCTGGGCCACTTCCTCGCGCTCGGCGGGGAGGACGCCGTGGCGCTCGGCTCCGACTACGACGGCACCGACGTGCCCTCCTGGCTGGAGCCGGCCGAGAGGATCGGCGGGCTCTACAGCCGGGTGAAGGCGGAGTACGGCGAAAAGCTGGCCCAAAAGCTCTTTTTTCAAAACGCGATGGCATTTTTCGAGCGGTACGACGCGCGGGGAGAACCTCCCTGCGGGATGTAAGCGGGGCTGTTTTCCGGGGCTTCCCCGGGAGACCGGCCCGGCAAAAAGGAGGCGATCGCAATCGCGGTCTACACAATCGGCGACCTGCACCTCTCGCTGACGAGCGGGCACCCGATGGACGTTTTCCCCGGGTGGGAAAACTACGTCGCGCGCATCGGGCGGGCGTGGCGCGCGAAGGTCGGGGAGGGGGACACCGTGGTGCTGCCCGGCGACACCTCGTGGGGGATGTCGCTCGAGGGGGCGCTCGCGGATTTCCAATTTCTCGAGGCGCTGCCCGGGCGCAAGATCCTGCTCAAGGGCAACCACGACTACTGGTGGAGCACCCGCTCCAAGGTGCACGCCTTTTTTTCGGCGCACGGATTAAACACGCTGGAAATCCTCCATAATAACTGCGTTACGGCCGACGGGATCGCCGTCTGCGGCTCGCGGGGGTGGCTCTTCGAGACGGGGGAGGCGTTCGACGACAAGATCATCAACCGGGAGTGCATCCGGCTGGAGCTTTCGATCGCGGAGGCGGAAAAGACCGGGCTGGAGCCGGTCGTTTTTCTGCACTACCCGCCCGTCTACGGCGAGAGCGTCTCGCCGCAGATCCTCGAGGTGCTCAAAAAGCACGGCGTCCGCCGCTGCTACTACGGTCACATCCACGCCGAGGGGTGCCGCTGGGCGATCGACGGGAGCTACGAGGGCATCCGCTTTCGGCTGGTGAGCGGCGACTACCTGAAATTTGACCCGGTGCTGGTGGAAACCGGCCGGGAAGGCTGAAAAAACGCGGGAAATTCACAAATTATCTATTGGCAAGTCCCGTCCGATTTGATATAATACCAAGATAGTGGGTTTATAGCGCCCGAATCGTTCCTCCAGGAAAAGCGGAAGATGCAGGGGAACGGAACATTTTTCAGGAGGAAGTAGAATGGCAGTAACAGAAATGAAGACCAACGAGGACAAAAAGGTAGAGCTCACCATCACCGTCGACGCCGAGACGTTCGGCAAGGCGGTCGACGAGGTGTTCAAAAAGAATGTCAAGCGGATGACCGTTCCCGGCTTCCGCCGCGGCAAGGCCCCCCGCAGGATGATCGAAAAGCTGTACGGCGAGGGCGTCTTCTATGAGGAGGCCGTCAACAACACCTACCCCGCGGCCTACGACGCCGCCGTCGAGGAAAAGGGCATCGAGCCGGTCGACCGCGCCGATATCGAGGTGCTCGACGTCTCGAAGGACGGCTACTCCTTCAAGGCGACCGTCACCGTCAAGCCGGAGGTCTCCATCGAGGGCTACAAGGGCATCGAGGTGGAGAAGAAGGTCGTCGAGGCGACCGACGCCGAGGTCGACGCCGAGCTCTCCCGCATGCAGGAGCAGGGCGGCCGCGTGATCGCCGTGGAGGGCCGCGCCGCCATGAACGGCGACACCGCCGTGATCGATTTCGAGGGCTTCGTCGACGGCGAGGCGTTCGAGGGCGGCAAGGGCGAGAAATACCCGCTCGAGCTGGGCTCCAACAGCTTCATCCCCGGCTTCGAGGAGCAGATTGTCGGCCACAGCGTCGGCGAGTCGTTCGAGGTGAACGTGAGCTTCCCGGAGAACTACCACGCCGAGGAATTAAAGGGCAAGCCCGCTGTCTTCAAGTGCACGCTGCACGAGCTCAAGATGAAGGAGCTGCCGTTGCTGGACGACGAGTTCGCCAAGGACGTCAGCGAGTTCGACACGCTCGACGAGCTGAAGGCCGACCTCAAGAAGAAGGCGCAGGAGCGTCATGACAGCCAGGCTGAAACCGAGATGGAAAACAAGCTGATGGATACCGTCTGCGAAAAGCTCGTGGCCGACATCCCCCAGTGCATGTATGACAGCCGCATCGACGAGATGGTGCGCGACTTCGAGTACCGTCTACAGTCGCAGGGGCTCAACCTGCCGACCTATTTGCAGTACGCGGGCACCGATATGGACGGCTTCCGCAAGGGCTTCGTCCCGCAGGCCGAATCGCAGGTCAAGACCCGCCTGGCGCTCGAAAAGATCGTCGAGCTCGAGAAGATCGAGCCGACCGCCGAGGAGATCGCCGCCGAGTATGACAAGCTCGCGAAGAACTACAGCATGGAGGCCGACAAGCTCAGGAACATCGTTCCGGAGAAGGAGATCGCCCAGAACCTCGCGATGGGCAAGGCGCTCGACCTTGTGCGCGACAGCGCCGTCGTGAAGGAGGTCAGGGAGGAGCCCGCCAAGGAGGAGAAGCCGAAGAAGGCCTCCAAGCCGCGCGCCAAGAAGGCGAAGGCGGAGGAAGCCCCGGCGGCGGAGCCCGCGGACGGGTCGGCCGAATAAGACTACCTACATACCGGCACGGCGGCCAGCCGCCGCGCCGGTAAAACTTTTGGAGCATAGAGGATTGGTTTGCGGCAGAACGAATCCGACAGGAGGTAATTTCACAATGAGCCTAACAATGGGAAGCGCGGCCATGAGCCTGGTGCCGATGGTCATCGAGCAGACGAACCGGGGCGAGCGCAGCTACGACATCTTTTCGCGGCTGCTCAACGACCGCATCGTCATGCTGTGCGAGGAGGTCAACGACACCTCCGCCAGCCTGGTGATCGCGCAGATGCTCTACCTCGAGGGGCAGGACCCCGACAAGGACATCCACCTCTACATCAACAGCCCGGGCGGCTCGGTCACGGCGGGCATGGCGATCTACGACACGATGAACTATATCAAGTGCGACGTCTCGACCATCTGCATGGGGCTCGGCGCGTCGATGGGCGCGTTTCTGCTCTCGTCGGGCGCCAAGGGCAAGCGGATCGCGCTGCCCAACGCCGAGATCATGATCCACCAGCCGTCGGGCGGCGCGCAGGGCCAGGCCACCGACATGAAGATCCACACCGACTGGATCATCCGCACCCGCGAAAAGCTCAACCGCCTGCTCTCCGAGCAGACCGGCCAGCCGCTCGAGATCATCGAGCGGGACACCGAGCGGGACAACTTCATGACCGCGCAGCAGGCCCTCGACTACGGCCTGGTCGATAAGATCCTCAGCCACCACGAATAACATTTTCCCAAAAGCGCAGCGCCCACCGGCGCCGCGTTTTGCGTATCCAGATTTTCAGGAGGTATCCCATGGCGAAGAACGACGAGAGGGAACTGCGCTGTTCCTTCTGCGGCAAGATGCAGAACCAGGTCCAGCGGCTGATCGCGGGGCCGGGGGTGTGCATCTGCAACGAGTGTGTGGAGCTCTGCCAGAGCGTGCTCGACGACGACATGCCCGCGCAGCGGCCCCGCCAGAGCCGTCCCGAGCAGCAGATCACCGTGCTCAAGCCGCGTGAGATCAAGGAGCGGCTGGACGAATACGTGATCGGGCAGGACCGCGCGAAGATCGCGCTGTCCGTGGCGGTCTACAACCACTACAAACGCATCTATTTCGGCGACACGAGCGAGGTGGAGCTCGGCAAGACCAACATCCTCATGCTCGGACCCACCGGCGTGGGCAAGACGCTGCTCGCCCAGACCCTCGCCAAGATGCTCAACGTCCCCTTCGCCATCGCGGACGCCACGACGCTGACCGAGGCGGGCTATGTGGGCGAGGATGTGGAAAACATCCTGCTGCGCCTTTTGCAGGCGGCGGACTACGACGTCGAGCGTGCGCAGAAGGGCATCATCTATATCGACGAGATCGACAAGATCTCCCGCAAGAGCGAGAACCCCTCGATCACCCGCGACGTGTCGGGCGAGGGGGTCCAGCAGGCGCTGCTCAAGATTCTGGAGGGCACCGTCGCCAACGTCCCGCCGCAGGGTGGGCGCAAGCATCCCCAGCAGGAATTCATCCAGATCGACACCAAGGATATCCTCTTCATCTGCGGCGGCGCGTTCGAGGGGATCGAAAAGATCATCGAGCGCCGCACCGATAAATCTTCGATCGGCTTCGGGTCGACGATCAAGGACTCCAAGCAGAAGGACCAGCTCGTGCAGCAGGTCATCCCGCAGGACCTTGTCCGTTTCGGGCTCATCCCCGAGCTGGTCGGGCGCACGCCGGTGCTCACCGTGCTGGAACCGCTCGACCGGGAGGCGCTCGTCAAAATCCTGACCGAGCCGAAGAATTCGATGGTGCGCCAGTACCAGCAGCTCTTCTCGCTCGACAACATCGAGCTCTCCTTCGACCAGGAGGCGCTCGAGGCGATCGCCGACAAGGCGATCGAGCGCAAGACGGGCGCGCGCGGGCTGCGCGCGATCATCGAGGACGTGCTCGGGAACCTCATGTACGAGGCGCCCTCCGACTGCACGGTCGCGGGCATCCGGATCACCGGCGCCTGCGCCAAGGGGGAGGGGGAGCCGGAGTACACCCGGGATCCCGCCCGCAGGCCTTCCCGCCTGCAAATTTCCACCGCCCGCCGCGTGACGCCGCGGGCCCGGCGGGACAGCGCGTCCTGATTCGGTGTAAGACGGCATGGAAGAGGCCGCCGCAGAGTTTCTGCGGCGGCCGTTTCGCGTCTTTCGGCGGCGGACCCGGCGTAGACAGAGACGGCGTAAAGCGCGGGCAGAGCCCCATGTTGAAAGGCGGCGGCCGGCCCAATGAAGCTTTGGGGGTTTCCAAAGAGCGTTTTGGCGCGGACAGAGACGGCGAAAAGCGCGGGCAGAGCCCCATACCGGAAGACGGCGGCCGGCCCGATGAAGCTTTGAGGGTTTCCAAAGGGGACTTTCCCGAAAGTCCCCTTTGGTACGAAAGTCCCCTTTGGCTGGTAATGCTCCCCGGTTTACATCGGGGGGAAAGCATGATATAATAATAGCTCAAACCGGCAAGGTTTTTTGAGATAGAAGCATTTTACCGGAGAATGGAGGCCGCGATATGAGCGAGCTTAACAATAAAAAAATTCTGCCCGCGGAGAAGAAGTCCCCGCAGGTGCCCGAACCGAAGGAACCGGTGCGCATGCCCATGCTGGTGCTGCGCGGGCTGGTGCTCTTCCCGCAGATGGTGCTGCATTTCGACGTGGGCCGGGAAAAGTCCATCCTCGCGCTCAACCGCGTGATGAGCGGCGACCGCAAAATCTTCCTCGTCGCGCAGAAGAACATCCGCGACGACGAGCCGAAGGCGGACGGGCTCTATAAAATCGGCGTGGTGGCGCAGGTCAAGCAGATCATCAAATCCCAGGGGGGCACCTGGCGGGTGCTCGTCGAGGGGATGTACCGCGCGAAGACGATCGAGGTGCTCTCCGAGTCGCCCTTCTTCGAGGGGATGATCGCGGAGTTCCCGCTGCGCATCACCCGCAGCGTCAAGTCCGCGATGTGCGACGCGCTCATGCGCACCGTCAAGGACCTGTTCGAGGAATACTGCTACCTCACGCCGCGGATGCCCAAGGAGCTGATCGTCAGCGCGCTTGTGAGCGAGGACCCGGTGCACCTGGCGGAGTACATAGCGGGCAACATGCAGATGGAGGTCGAGGACAAGCAGACGATCCTCTCCCAGAGCGACCCGCTCAAACGGCTGGAGATCCTGGCGCGCCTGCTCGAGGAGGAAAACGACATCCTCTCGCTCGAGGCGGACATCCAGGAGAAGGTCAAGGGCCAGATCGACAAGAACCAGCGCGAATACTACCTGCGCGAGCAGATGAAGGCAATCTCGGGCGAGCTGGGCGAGGACGACGACCAGGAGGAGATCCAGGAGTACTACGACAAGATCGCCAAGATCAAGTTCGACGCGGAGACCGCCGAAAAGCTGGGCAAGGAGGTCGACCGGCTGTCCAAGCTGCCGGGCAACTCCAACGAGGCGGGGGTCATCCGCGGCTATCTCGACACGGTGCTCGAGCTGCCGTGGGGCAAAAGGACCGCCGACAAGATCGACGTCAAGAAGGCGAAGGCGCTGCTCGACCGGGAGCATTACGGGCTCCGGAAGGTCAAGGAGCGCATCCTCGAGCTGCTCTCGGTGCGCAAGCTCGCGCCGGAGATCAAGGGGCAGATCATCTGCCTCGTCGGCCCTCCGGGCGTCGGCAAGACGTCGATCGCCCGCTCGATCGCCAAGTCGATGGGGCGCAAATACGTGCGGATCTCGCTGGGCGGCGTGCGGGACGAGAGCGACATCCGCGGCCACCGCAAAACCTATATCGGCGCGATGCCCGGCCGCATCATCAACGCGATGAAGCTGGCGGGCAGCCAGAATCCGCTCATGCTGCTCGACGAGGTGGATAAGCTCGGCAACGACTACCGCGGCGACCCGTCGGCGGCGCTTCTCGAGGTGCTCGATTCGGAGCAGAACCACGCCTTCCGCGACCACTTCATCGAGGTGCCGTTCGATCTTTCCGACGTGCTCTTCATCGCGACGGCCAACACCCTCGACACGATCCCCGGGCCGCTGCGCGACCGCATGGAGATCATCGAGCTTTCCAGCTACACCCGCGAGGAGAAGTTCCACATCGCGAAAAACCACCTCTGCCAAAAGCAGCTCAAGCGCCACGGCCTGACCGCCTCCAAGGCGAAGATCACCGACGACGCGGTCTACGCGCTCATCGACAACTACACCCGCGAGGCAGGCGTGCGCCAGCTTGAGCGGGAGATCGCCTCGCTGCTGCGGAAATCCGCCAAGCAGATCGTTTCGGGCGACGCGAAAAAGGTCGTCATCGACAACGCGAACATCACCGATTTCCTCGGCCCCCGCAGGTTCAAGCCCGAGCTCATCCAGTCGTTCGACGAGGTGGGCATGGTCAACGGCCTGGCGTGGACGAGCGTGGGCGGCGAGATGCTCCAGGTGGAGGTCGCCGTCATGGACGGCGCGGGCAAGCTGGAACTGACCGGCTCGCTCGGCGACGTGATGAAGGAATCCGCGCACGCCGCGGTCAGCTATATCCGCGCCCACTGGGAGCAGTACGGCGTGGAGCACGACTTCTATAAGACGCGCGACATTCATATCCATGTTCCCGAGGGGGCGGTGCCCAAGGACGGGCCGTCCGCGGGCGTGACGATCTGCACCGCGCTCATCTCCGCGCTGTCGGGCACCCCGGTGCGCCGCGACGTGGCGATGACCGGCGAGATCACCCTGCGCGGGCGGGTGCTGCCGATCGGCGGGCTCAAGGAAAAGACGATGGCCGCCTACCGCGCGGGCATCAAGACGGTCGTCATCCCGGCCGAGAACGAGCCCGACCTGGCCGAGGTCGACGAGGTCGTGAAGGAGCATATCCGCTTCATCACCGCCGAACGGATCGACACGGTGCTCGAGACGGCGCTCGTCAAAAAACCGCGCGCCAAGGCGAGCACCCCCGTGCTCGACGCGATCGCTTCCGAGGGCAAGGAGCCGCTTTCCAAGGCGAATTCCCCGATTCCACAATAAATGACAGACCGAAAGGGGCGGGAGCCATGAATTACCACAACGTCCAGTTTGAGGCGAGCTACGGCACGTCGTCGCAGCTTCCGCCCTCCGACCTGCCCGAGATCGCCTTCGCGGGGCGCTCCAACGTGGGCAAGAGCTCGATGATCAACAAGCTCTTTAACCGCAAAGGGCTCGCGCGGGTGTCGGCGGTGCCGGGCAAGACGGCGACGATCAACTTTTTCCACGCGGACGGCATCCGCTTCGCGGACCTGCCCGGCTACGGCTACGCGAAGGTCTCGAAGGGGGAGAAGCGCCGCTGGGCGGAGTTGATCGAGGGGTACTTCGCGCAGGAACGCGACCTGCGGGTCGTCTTCCAGCTCATCGACATGCGCCATCCGCCGACGGCGGACGACCTGACGATGATCGACTTTTTGATCGACCGGGAGCTGCCTTTCGTGGCCGTGCTGACCAAGGCGGATAAGCTCTCCAAGAAGCAGCGGGAGGAACGCCTCGCCGCGCTGGAACGCGAGCTGCCCTGCGCCGACCAGATCATCAAGATCCCCTTCTCCGCCGAGACGGGCGAGGGGGTCGACGCGGTTAAGGCGATCGTCGCGGAGATCGAGCGGGACTGCGCCGAGGAGGCGCGGGAGGAGGATGACCGCGCCTCGATGGACGCGCACGAGGCCGAGAAGGACGCGGGCGGCTATGCCGACGACATGTAAAATCTGACGAAAGACGTGATCATATGTTTGTATCCGACTGCCTGGGGCTCAACGCCCTCGGACACCTGACGATCGGCGGGCGGGATACCGTCGAGCTGGCGCAGACCTACGGCACCCCCCTCTATGTCATGGACGAGGACGAGATCCGCCGCGCGTGCGAAAGCTACCGTGAGTCGGTCAACCGCTACTACGGCGGCCGGGGGCTCGTGACCTACGCGAGCAAGGCGTTCTGCTGCAAGGCGGTCTGCCGGATTGTGGCGGAGGAGGGGCTCGGGCTCGACGTGGTGTCGGGGGGCGAGCTCTACACCGCCAAAAGCGTCGGCTTCCCGCCCGAGCGCATCTTTTTCCACGGCAACAACAAGACGGTGCAGGAGCTGATCGAGGCGCTCGAATACGGGGTGGGCACGATCGTCGTCGACAACTTTGACGAGCTCATGCTGCTCGACCAGCTCGCCGTCAGCCGGGGCAAGGTCGCGGAGATCCTCTTCCGCATCAAGCCGGGCATCGACGCGCACACCCACGACTTCGTGCGCACCGGCCAGATCGACAGCAAGTTCGGCCTCGCGCTCGAGACGGGCGAGGCGATGGAGGCGGTCCGGCAGGCCGTCGGCATGAAGGGGGTCCGCCTCAAGGGCGTCCACTGCCACATCGGCTCGCAGATCTTTGACATCGAGCCGTTCGAGCACGCCGCCGAGGTGATGCTCGGCTTCATGGCGGACGTGAAGGCGGAGACGGGCCGGGAGCTCGAGATCCTCGACCTGGGCGGCGGCTTCGGCATCAAATACCTGCCCGAGCACGACCCCGTCCAGTACGACCGCTATATGCAGCGGGTCGCGGGTGCGGTCGAGCGCACCTGTAAGGCGCGCGGGCTGCGCACCCCCTTCATCGTCATCGAGCCGGGCCGCTCGATCGTCGGCCCCGCGGGGCTGACCCTCTACACGGCGGGCGCGGTCAAGGAGATCCCCGGCGTGCGCACCTACCTGTCGGTGGACGGCGGCATGGGGGACAACCCGCGCTACATCCTCTATCAGGCGCCCTACGAGGCGATGGTCGCCAACCGGGCCGCAGAGCCCAAGACCCGCACCGTCACCCTCGCGGGCCGGTGCTGCGAGTCGGGCGATCTGATCGGCGAGCACATGCAGATGCAGGAGGCGCGCGCGGGCGACATCATCGCCGTGCTGGCCACCGGCGCCTACAACTATGCGATGGCCTCCAACTACAACCGCATCCCCCGGCCGCCCGTGGTCATGCTGCGGGAGGGGCGGGCGCGCGTCGTCGTCCGTCGGGAGAGCTACGAGGACCTCGTGCGGAACGATGAGGACTGAGGGGGCGCGGAGATGAAAAAACAGGTGCGCGTCCGCCCGGGCAAGGGACAGTCGGCCGTCGGGGCCGTCGTCGGCGCGGTCTTTGTCCTGCTCGGTATTTTCATGGTGATTCCCGCCTTCGGGCCGTTCGGCATCTTCTGGACGCTGATCGCGGCCGTCATCACGGCGGTCAACCTGCTGAACGCCTTTTCCAAAAAGGGCGTGACAAGCTGCCGCATCGAGATCGACGAGGCGGACGCGCCGGAGGAGCCGATCGAGCGGCGGCTGGAACGCCTGCGGGGACTCTATGAGCAGCGGCTGATCTCCGAGGAGGAGTACCAAACAAAAAAGGCGGAGCTGCTGGAAAAGCTCTGAAAGCGGCCGGGCGGAGTTTCCGCCCGGTTTTTCGCGCTCTTTCCCAGTGTGAAGCGGCAGCGCGAAAAAAATGTAGCGCTTTCACGCATAAAAGTCTTTACTTTCGTAAACTAAAATGATAAAATGCAGACAGTGCAAATATCATTTGTGGAGGCGATCGTTTGAATACGAAACTCAAGGACATGAACGTCGACTATCTCTTTAAAGCCATCCTCTCCCTCGAAACGATGGACGAGTGTTATAATTTCTTCGACGACCTGTGCACCGTGCCCGAGCTCAAGGCGCTCTCCCAGCGCCTCGAGGTGGCCCGCATGCTCAGCGAGGGGCGCGTCTACAGCGACATCGTCGCCAAGACGGGCGCTTCCACCGCGACGATCAGCCGGGTGAACCGCTCCCTCAACTACGGCAGCGACGGCTACAAGGTGGTCTTCGAGCGGGTGAAGGACTGATGCCCTACCACGCCTTTGCCGCCTATTACGACCGGCTGATGGAGCAGGTCGACTACCGGCGGCGCGCGCAATATTTCGATTCTGTCATCAGGCAGCATCTCAGCGTGGCCGAAAAGCCCATCCTGCTCGATCTGGCGTGCGGGACGGGGAGCCTTTCGGTCGAGCTTTCCCGCCTCGGCTACGACGTGATCGGGGTGGACGGCAGCGCGGACATGCTGTCTGAAGCTGCGTCCAAGGGCGCGGGGGAAATCCTCTGGCTCTGCCAGGACTTTTCCTCCCTCGACCTCTACGGCACGGTGGACGCGGCGGTCTGCGCGCTCGACAGCCTCAACCACATCACCGACGAGACGGCGCTCGAGGCCGCGATCGGGCGGGTGGCCCTCTTCACCGCGCCGGGCGGCGTCTTCGTCTTCGACGTGAACACCCCCTACAAGCACCGGGAAATCCTCGGGCAGAACACCTTCGTCTACGACCTCGGGGACCTCTACTGCGTATGGCAGAACGCCACCGACGACACCCTGCTCACCGAGATCACGCTCGACTTTTTCGTGCGGGAGAAAACCCTCTACGCGCGGGAGGGGGAGAGCTTCTGCGAGCGCGGCTATTCGCACGATACGCTCGCCGGAATTCTCGACCGCGCCGGCTTCGAGCTGCTCGCGGTCTACGCGGGGGACACCTTCGACCCGGTGGGGGAGACGACCCAGCGCGCCGTCTACGCGGCGCGCCGCAGGGGATAAGAAACGGAAAGGAACTTTCAGATATGGGAAAACTGATTCGCGCCATCGCGGGGGACGGCTCGCTCGTCTGCACCGCGGTGGACTCGACCGATATCGCCGCCGAGGCGGAGCGGGTCCACAGGACCTCCGCCACGGTGACGGCCGCGCTCGGGCGGCTGATGACCGCCGCCTCGATCATGGGTAGCCAGCTCAAAAACGAGGGGGACAGCGTCACGGTGCGGCTGGCCGGCGGAGGGCCCGCCGGCTCGCTCATCGCGGTGTCCGACGCGCGGGGCAACCCGCGCGGCTACGTCGCCAACCCCGTCGTGGAAATTCCACTCAACCGCTACGGCAAGCTGGACGTGGCGGGCGCGGTGGGCAAAAACGGCACCCTCACCGTCATCAAGGACGTGGGCCTGCCCGAGCCGTCGATCGGCTCGGTGCCGATCGTCTCGGGGGAGATTGCCGAGGACGTGACGAGCTACTACGCGGTCAGCGAGCAGACGCCGACCGTCTGCGCGCTCGGCGTGCTCGTGAACCCCGAGCTCACCGTGCGGGCGGCGGGCGGTTACCTCGTACAGCTGCTGCCGGGCGCGGGGGAGGACACGATCGCGCGGCTGGAGGAGAACATCAACGCGGTGAAGCCCGTCTCGACGATGATCGACGAGGGGATGGGACCCCGGGAGATCATTGAAACGGTGCTCGCGGGCTTTTTCCCCGAGATTCTGGACGAGCGGGAGGTCCGTTACCGCTGCACCTGTTCCAAGCAGCGGGTCGAGCGGGCGCTCCTCAGCATCGGCCGCGAGGACCTCGAAAAGCTCGCCGAAGAACAGGAGACCACCGAGGTGGCCTGCCACTTCTGCGATAAAAAGTACACCTTTACCCGCGCGGAGCTGGAAGCCCTGCTGCGGCGCTGAAAGGAGGCCGTCGGATGGGACTGCGGAAGATCGCCGCCCTGCTGGCGGCCTGCCTTTTTTTGGCGGGGTGCGCGCCGCAGGCCGCCCCCGCGGCGGCTTCGGTCGCGGAGCCATCCGCGTCCGTCCCGGCCGGGCGCGCCGCCTCCGCCGAACCGCCGGGATCAAAATCGGAACCCGGCCCGGAACCGGGCGGGACCTACCGGCTTGATCCGCCCCGCTTTCTCGAGCGGAAGGACTGGAAGCTCTGCCCGCTGGCGGAGGACTACCTCACGCTCGACGGGGAGGCGTTTGCCGCGAAATACCCCGACGACGCGCTGTGGGAGCAGGGGGCGTCCGGCCGCCTGCTCTTCGACGGGCGTTCCACCGCCCCGGTGATCGCGGGCATCTCGGTCGGCGACCCGTTTGAACTCGTGCGGGAGGCGTTCGGCGCGCCGCAGTTCGGCTTTGCACGGGACGACAACCGTTCCGCGCCGGGGATGAGCCGCCACATGCCCGTCTGCTACGCGGGCTACCGCACGCGGGAATTTTCCATCGCGTTTGAGGGCGAGGCGGGCGGCGAGGTCCGGTCGATCTGCATCTGCAGGCGGTATCCGCTGCCGGAGGAGCGCCGGGACATGCTCCCGGTGCTCGCGGCGCACGCACCCTGGTACGGGATCGGCGGCAACGCCGGCGACGCCGGGTGGAAGCGCTGCTTCGGGGAGGACGCGCCGGTGTGGTATGAGCAGCTCGGACGCGGCTCGATGACGCTCTTCTGCGGCTACGGCTTCATTTCGACGAGCACCGGCGAGGAGGACGACTACCAGGTCTACGCCGATTACGAGGGGGATATTCCGGACATCCCGGAGGTAGAGGTCTTGAAGGCCGACTGGCCCGAGCAGCAGATTTGGGGGATCTACGACGATCTGGCGCGGGTGCGCGCTGCGGCCGCCAACCGCCAGGACTGCCTATCCCCGGACGGGAACGTCCTGGCGTTCGCGGTCAGCGACGGGCTCTATGAACAGGCGTACGTCCAGTTCCACTGGATGGACGCCTCCCGGCCCGACCGGCGGGTCCGCTTCGGGCATTTTTCCAGTGTTGCGGGGTTCCTCAGCGACCGCTACCTGCTCGAAACGAACATGCTAGGCCCGCACGTCTACGACGTTGAAAAGGACGAGATCGTCTTTTCGGAGCCGCTGGAGGACGGGCTGGGCATCCGCGGCGACCTGCGGGTCGACCAGACCCACCGCCGCGTCCTCGACGGGGACGGAAACGTCTGGTACGTTTACGATTTCGCGTCCGACGGCACGCTGGCCATCGAGCGGCGGATCGACCCATAAGAAAAGCGGCCCGCCGGACCGTAGGCCGCTTGTCAGGGCCTATGATTTAAACTTGTTTTCGGGGTGTTATAAACAACTGAAGCGGCCGACGAACAAGTGGTCGGGTAGATATCGGGGGTGGGCGGTTGATTGAAA
>NZ_JAPJQF010000007.1:10606-42188 GCF_030825285.1 Anaerotruncus massiliensis (ex Togo et al. 2026) | reverse complement strand
GCGGCGCCCTCGCGGGGGCGGCAAAGTTGGGTTAGTTTTCTGTTTGCGGGCCGGCGGGCCGGGGGGCCTTCGCGGGGGGTACCCCCAAATACCAACCGCGCCCCGCCGGCGGGGGGGCCGCTTTTCATGCCATATCATTTCACCTTGTATGTATCCTTGTAGTGCTTGCAGCAGACATTCAGCACGCATTTGTCGCATTGGGGCCGCCGCGCGATGCAGACGGCGCGGCCGTGCAGCACCAGCCGGTGGCAGAAGTTGTTGGACTCGGCGGGCGGCAGCAGCGGTCGGAGCTGTTCCTCCACCTTGGCGGGGTCCTTGCTGTCGGTGAGGCCGAGCAGGTTGGTGATGCGGATGCAGTGGGTGTCGCAGACGATCGCGGGCTTCCCGTAGACGTCGCCCACCACGAGGTTCGCGGTCTTGCGCCCGATGCCGGGGAGCTTGGTCAGCTCCTCGACCGTGTCGGGGAGCACGCCACCGTACTGCTCCATCAGCATCCGGCACATCGCGACGATGTCCTTCGCCTTGGTGTGGTAGAAGCCGCAGGGCTTCACGATCGCCTCCACGTCGGCGACGTCCGCCTCCGCGAAGTCCCGGACGCTCTGGTATTTCTGGAAGAGATCGACGCAGACGATGTTGACCCGCGCGTCGGTGCACTGCGCGGCCAGACGGGTGGCGATCATCAGCTCGTGGGGCTTTTGGTAGTCGAGGGAGCAGATCGCGTCGGGGTATTCCGCTTTCAGCAGCTCCACCGCCTGCAGGGCGGCTTTTTTCTTGTTCATGGGGAACCTCCTTTAAGGAATCATGGGCAGCGCGGCGTGGAAGACGAATCCCAGCGCGCCGGAGATGCAGATGAGCCAGATGGGATGCAGCTTTTTGCGCCAGCGGCTGACCGCGAAGACGATCACGCCGATCAGGATGGCGCGCCAGCTGATGTGGGGCAGCGTCCAGAAGTAGAGCAGGGCGTGGGGGGAGAGGCCGCCGAGGGTGATCGCGGTGAAGATCGAGAGCGCGGCCGACGCGACGAGGGCGACGACGGCGGGGCGCAGGCCGTAAAAGACGGCCTTCACATAGATGTTCTCCTGGATGCGGCCGAACCACTTCGCGACGATGAGGATGATGAGGAAGGAGGGGAGCACGACGCCGAGGGTGGCACAGACGGCGCCGGCGACGCCCGACTGGGACATGCCCACAAAGGTGGCGATGTTGACCGCGAAGGGGCCGGGGGTGGACTCGCTGATGGCGATGAAATCGATGAGCTGCTGCTGGGTGAGCCAGCCGTGCGAGAGGATGTCCTGCTGGATCATCGGGATCATCGCGTAGCCGCCGCCGAAGGTGAAAAGCCCGATCTTGAAAAAGGTGAGGAAGAGGTAGAGGTTGATCATTTGCCGTCACCTCCCGCCGCTTCCGGGTTCCTGCGCGCGATCACAAGCTGGCGGACGACGCCGGCCGCGCCCGAGAGGACGAGCAGAAGGATCACGCTGACGTTGAAAAAGGAGGCCGCGAGGAAATCGATCAGGATGACGATCGCGACGAAGTTGGTGCGGGGGACCTGCTTGCCGAGCTTGATGACGGCATTGAGGATGAGCACGACGACACCCGCGCGGATGCCGTCGAACACCCAGGTCAGCCAGGTGAACCGCTGGTACTGCATGATGAAGAGGGAGAGCACCGCGATGATGAGGAAGGAGGGCAGCGCGACCCCGAGGGTTGCGGAAGCGGCCCCCCAGAACCCGGCGACGCGGTAGCCGATGAAGGTGGCTGAGTTGATGGAGACGGGCCCGGGGGTCGCCTCGGAGATGGCGAGCACGTCGAGCATCTCCTCGTCGCTGATCCACTGGTGGGTTTCCACCGCCTCCCGGTGGATGAGGGGGATCATCGCGTAGCCGCCCCCGAAGGTGAAGAGGCCGATCTTGAAGAAGGCGGCGAACAGTCTTAAAAGCGGGTGATTCTTTTTCATGTGCGATTCAGACTCTTTTCCACAGGCGACGCCTGTTTGATCAGCCGCGCGCCCAGGGGAACCCCTGACGAACCCGCGGCCCCGCGGGCGGGGCCGGCCGGAAAATGCGGTTACGCGTTTATTATACCCCGAAACGACAGGCCCCGTCAAACAATCTGAATAAATGTTACTGTTTTGTCATAAGCTACAGAAAGGAAAATTTTGTATGGAAGAGGGGAACGCCCATGACCATCCGCCTCAAACCCCTTGCGGTCTCGGTGGCCGTCCCGCTGGCCGGCGGGCTGCTCAGCAACTGGCTTTCAGGGGACGTCCGCGCGGTCTACGAATCGCTCGATCTGCCCGCCTTCGCGCCGCCCGCATGGATATTCGGGGTCGTGTGGCCGCTGCTCTACCTGCTGCTGGGGATCGCGGCCTATCTCATATGGGAGAAGCCCGCCTCCTCCGCGCGCACGCAGGCGCTCACTTTTTACGGCGCGCAGCTCCTCCTCAATTTCCTCTGGAGCCCGCTCTTCTTCCGGTTCGGGCTTTTCCGTTTTGCCTTCTGGGAGCTGTGCGCCCTTTTCGCGCTCGCCGCGGTCACCGCGGCCTGCTTCGCGATGCTCTCCCGGCGCACACTCTGGCTCACGGCGCCCTATCTCTGCTGGCTGCTCTACGCGGCGGCGCTCAACCGGGCGGTCGCGGCGCTGAATTGACCGCATCCTCTATCAATTTTTTTACCGCTGTGGTAGAATAGGGAAAAGGCCCGCGGGCAAAA
Source organism: Anaerotruncus massiliensis (ex Togo et al. 2026) (assembly GCF_030825285.1). NCBI lineage: Bacteria > Bacillati > Bacillota > Clostridia > Eubacteriales > Oscillospiraceae > Anaerotruncus > Anaerotruncus massiliensis (ex Togo et al. 2026). The sequence goes on along the minus strand of NZ_JAPJQF010000007.1, from coordinate 39,477 downwards.
CGACGGAAGAAAAAAGGTGCGCAGATGAAACTGAATTTCAACAAACGGGATACGACCATGGCCGTCTACGCGTTTCTGGTGCTGGCGGCGGCGATCCTCTTCTACGGGCTGCTGAACAATTTTCCGGTGGTGGGCAGGGCGTTTTCGACGGTGTTGGGGCTGATTTCCCCCTTCATCTACGCGTTCGGCATCGCCTACATCCTCAATCCGATCTTGAAATTTATCGAGCGCGCCATCCTCTCCCCCCTGCTCGGAAAGCACGTCAGCGGCAAGTGCATCCGCGCGGTCGCGGTGCTGCTGACCTTCCTGTTCGCGGCGGGGGTGATCGCGGTCTTCGTCATGATCGTCATCCCGCAGCTGATCTCGAGCATCACGGGGCTCGTCTACAGGCTTTCCCGCTACCTCAATTCGCCTGACACCTGGCTGCCGCGCCTGCTGGCGCTCTTCCCCGACCTCGACCTTGACGCCACGATCTCGAACGCGCTCAGGCAGTACGCCGACACGATCCTGAACTCGACCGTCTCGATGATGAAGCAGCTGCTTCCCTGGCTCGTCTCGGCGTCCACCAGCTTTGCGTCGGGGCTCCTCAGCACGGTGGTGGGCATCATCATCTCGGTCTACATGCTGCTCGACAAGGAGCGGTTCTGCGCGGGCTGCAAAAAGGTTTGGTACGCCATCCTTCCGCAGCAGCGCGCCGACTGGCTGCTTGACCTGACCGCCGAGGCCAACCGGGTGTTCGGCGGCTTCATCAGCGGGAAGATCCTCGACTCCCTCATCATCGGCATCCTCTGCTTTTTGGGGATGACCCTCTTCAAGATGCCCAACGCGATGCTCATTTCGGTCATCGTGGGGGTCACCAACGTCATCCCCTATTTCGGGCCGTTTATCGGCGCGATCCCCTCGTTTTTCATCATCCTGATCGACGCGCCGATCAAGGCGCTGTGGTTCCTCGTTTTCATCCTCATCCTCCAGCAGTTCGACGGCAACATCCTCGGCCCCAAAATCCTCGGCGACTCTACGGGGCTTTCGGCCTTCTGGGTCATCTTCGCGATCATGCTGTTCGGCGGCCTCTACGGGTTCATCGGGATGTTTTTGGGCGTGCCCGTCTTCTCGGTGGTCTACATGCTCATCTGGCGGTTCGTCGACGCGCGGCTGGCCGCCCGCGGCATGCCGCTGGAACTGGTGAGCTACAGCGCGCCCGACTCGCCCATCCCGCAGGGCTCGAAGAAGCAGAAGCCCGCCCGGCGCGGCGCGCCGGGCATGCTGCGCGGGGCGCACGTCTCCCGCATCGGGCCGCCGCGCCGCAAAAAAACGGACGAGCCGGAGGACGCCTCCGGCGGGAGGGAAAACGACTCGACCGATGCGTGAACAAACTGTGAAGAAAGATGAATCTTTTGTTAAGATTTGCCGGTTTCCTCTCGCGCTGAGGAAAAGTGTGATAGAATACTCTATACAAAATGCGGCATCGAAAGTGAGGACTGACTGTGAAGGTCAAACGGTACAAGCTGGTTACCTACCTTGTCATTACCCTTGGCATCTGCCTCTATATCTTTTTTGAGGCGCCCAATCTCAACCCCTTTTTCTATTCGGACGGCGCCTTCTTCTGGGCGGTGGTCATCACCCTCTATGTCGGCGCGTGGGCGCTCATGCATTTCGGGGAGCTGACCTTCCAGTTCACCGACCGCAGCGAGCGGCCGTTCAACTATGTGCCAAACGAGAAGTTCCCCCGCTGGACCAAGCTCCTGCTTGCGCTGCCGTGGGTGTTTTTCATCGTGGTGCTGGTCGGCTCCTCCTTCATCTTCAACTGGAAGGCCTTCCGCGACCAGCTCGGCACCTCCGAGGTGGTCGAGTTTTCCGCGAGCATGCAGGCGGTCGACCTCAACCAGGTGCCGGTCGTAGACCAGGAGCTGGCCGTGCGGCTGGCCGACAAGAAGCTCGGCGAGCGCGCGGGGCTCGGCAGCCAGGTGCGCCTGGGCAGCAACGACGCGACGATCCAGCGGGTGGACGGCAAGCTCGTGTGGGCGGTGCCGCTCTACCATTCCGGCCTCTTCAAGTGGCTGACCAACATGTCGGGCACCCCGGGCTATATCCTCGTGTCCGCCACCGATGTGAACGACGTGCAGTACGTCGAAAATTTCAAGGTGAAATACCAGCCGGGCAACTACCTGCTGCACGACCTGACGAGGCACACCCGCTTCTTCGGGGCGTGGTTCGACGGGATCACCGACCCCTCCTTTGAGATCGCCGACGACGGCCAGCCCTACTGGATCTATACGACCTACCGCAACCGGCGCGGCTTCAGCCTCCCCGAGGCGACGGGCGCGTGGGTGGTCAACGCGACCACCGGCGAGATGGAAAAGTATACGATCGACACGATCCCCGAATGGGTCGACCGCATCCAGCCGGAGGACTTCATCATCCGCCAGATCAACAACAAGGGCGAGTATGTGCGCGGCTGGCTCAACTTCGCGGACAAGGACAAATACCGCGCCTCGGCCGGGCACATGATCATCTACAACAACGACCGCTGCTACCTCTTCACCGGCATGACGAGCGTGGGCGGGGACGACAGCGCGATCGGGTTCATCATGGTCGACATGGTCACCAAGGAATCGATCGTCTACCAGATGCCGGGCGCGACCGAGATGGCGGCGCAGGGCTCGGCGGAGGGCAAGGTCCAGCACCTGGGCTACGACGCGACCTTCCCGCTCATCCTGAACGTCGAGGGCCAGCCGACCTACTTCATGGCGCTCAAGGACCAGAGCCGCCTCATCAAGCAGTACGCCTTTGTATCGGTCGCCAACTATTCGATCGTCGGCACGGGCGAGACGATTCCGCTCGCGCTGCGCGACTACCAGCAGGGGCTCAAGAATTCGGGCATCGCGGGGGTCGCGCCGCCCGCCTCGGAGCAGGCCGTGGTCACCGGGACGGTCGAGCGCATCGCCTCGGAGGTGAGCGGCGGGGATACGGTCTACAAGATGATCCTCGCGGAGCACCCCGACAAGATCTTCACGGTCCCCGCGCTCGTCTCCGACGAGCTGGCGCTCACCCGCGAGGGGGACCGCGTCAAGATCGAATACACCGAGGGCGATGGGATCATCAGCCAGGCCACCGTGTTCGACAACCTCGCCTACACCCAAAAATAAGCAGCAGGGGTCCCGCGAAACCGCGGGGCCCCCTTCTTTTCCCGGCGGGGCGTTTCGGCCGGAACCGCTTTTTTCGCCCTGTTTTTGTTGACAGAACAGGTTTGCCTCACTATAATGGAAGAAATCCGGGCGATGTATTGAAATACCGCTTTAAACTGTAAAATTCACACGGGAGGAGGGATGGACGATGGAGAGGCTCACGGGGATCGGCGGGAGCGGCGGGCTCGTGTTCGGGCGGCTGCATTTCTTCGACAACTCGGTGCGCCAGGTGGGGCCCTGCCCGGCCGCCGACAGCCGCGTGGAGCTGGAGCGGTTCGAGGCGGCGCGCGCGGAGACGCTCGGCATCCTCGACGCGCTGCAGCTGCGCGCGCAGGAGGAGGCGGGCCCCGACGAGGCGCGCATTTTTGAAATCCATCGGATCATGCTGACCGATCCCGACTTCGAGGACCGGGTGACCGACCGGATCGTCCGGCAGGGCCTGACCGCGGAATACGCGGTGCAGGAAGCCGGACGGGAACTTGCGCAGATGCTGGCGGCGATGGACGACGCCTACATGCGGGAACGCAGCGCGGACGTGACCGACGTGTGCAACGGGGTCATGCGGAGGTTGCGCGGCGAAAAGGAGGCGGACCTGCCGGGGCGCGGTCCGGAGCCGTGGGTGCTCGCGGCGCGCCACCTGCTGCCCAGCGAGGTGGTGCGGATCGAGCGGGGCAGGGTGCTCGCGCTCGTCACGAGCGGGGGCTCGCAGATGTCCCACGCCTGCATCCTCGCGCGCACGATGGGGGTGCCCGCCGTGACGCGGGTGGGAGAGAGGCTCTTCACCCTGCGGGAGGGCGGGGTCGTCGTGGTGAACGGCTTTACCGGCGAGGTGTTCGCTGACCCGGACGAGCGCACCCTCATGGCGGTGCGGGAGGGCTGCCAGGGCCCGCGCGGACAGTCGGGCTGACGGTGCAGGGAAGCAAGTTCCCTCTTGCATTTTTTCGCGGATATGATATGATAGGAGCATACTCATAGCAGAGTAGGAACCGGCGCGTTAAGTGCCGCCCGAACGGGGAGTTGTCGGGCGGACGAAAAGGAATCCTTGCGGTGCCGGTCCCGCATCCCGCTGCTGCATCCAAAGAGCGAGCCCTCTTTTCATGTAGCAAGAGACTGTTACATGAAAGGAGGTTATTTTTTTGATGAATCGGTTTTCTTCCCTTGCGGCGGAGCTGCGCGGGATTCCCCGCCTGACCGCCGAGTCGGCCCGGGAGACCCGCAGCGTCCGTTCGCTGACGGGCACCTCGATGCTCATGGCGCTGTCGGTGCTGCTCAACCAGTTCACGATCTTCATAAGCGCGCTGATCCGCGTGAGCTTCACCTTCCTGCCGATCGCGGCCGCCGGCATGCTCTTCGGCCCGGTGCTCACCGGGCTGGCGGGCGCGGCCATCGACATCCTCAAGTACTTCACCCGCAACGACGGAAGCGCCTTCTTCCCCGGGTTCACGATCAGTGAATTCATGCGCGGCTTCCTCTACGGGCTGATCCTCTACCGCAAGCCGGTCACGCTCGGGCGCACGGCAGCCGCGCATCTGAGCGTCATGGTGGTGGTCACCTTCCTGCTCAACCCGCTGTGGCTGTCGATGATGTACGGGCAGGCGTTTGTCGCGCTCGTCGGCATGCGCGTGATCAAGAACCTCTTCCTCTTCCCGGTCGAAGTGGCGATGCTCTACGCGCTGCTCAAGGCCACCGCGACCATTCGCGCGCGCGCCCTTGTGTGAACCTTCTTTCTTTTCTATCGCAAAAGAAAGAAGCAAAGAAAATGCTCCTGAAGCAGGGCCTGCGGGCCCGGGTAAAGGGCTCCGCCCTCGAAAACGCCCGGCACTCTTTCAGAGTGCCGGGCGTTTTCTCACCCGCCGCCTTTTAAAAAAGGCGGACGAAAATTTTTATTTGGGAAAGAACCTCGCGGGCGGCGTGGCGCGATAGGGAACGGCGCCCTGCCCGCATCAAAAGTTTCGGGGTCCAGGGGGACTTTTCAAAGTCCCCCTGGCGGGGTTCAGGGGGGATTTCCAAAGCCCTCCCTGGCGGGGTTCAGAGGGGGATTTTCAAAGCCCTCCCTGGGCGGCGAAGCGCGTGAGGTTCTCGGCGGCGAGGCGCAGCAGGCGTTCGCGCGTCTCGACGGGCATCCAGCTCACATGCGGGGTGCAGATGACGCGCGGATGGAAGGCGAGCGGGTGGCCGGGCGCGGGCGGCTCCTCGGAGAGCACGTCGAGCCCGGCCATGTAGAGCCTGCCGGAGTCGAGCGCGTCGGCCACGTCCCGCTCGTTGAGGATCGCGCCGCGCGCCGTGTTGAGCAGCACCGCGCCCGGCTTCATGCGGGAGATCATCTCCGCGTCCACCATGCCGCGGGTCTCGTCGGTCAGCGGGCAGTGGATGCTCACCACGTCCGATTTCGCGAGCAGTTCGCCGAGCGGGACCATCCGGGCCGCGCCGTCTCCGGACGCGGGACGGCGGCGGCAGGCGAGCACCTCCATACCGAGCGCGGCGGCGGTCTTCGCCACCGCGCGGCCGATCTCGCCGTAGCCGATGACGCCGAGCGTCCTGCCCGCGAGCTCGAACATCCGCTGCCCGGCGACCTGCGGGTCGGTGGGGGAGACCCAGCGGCCCTCGCGGACGTAGCGGGCGTGCTCCGGGGTGGCGCAGGCGATCGAGAGGAGCAGCGAGATGGTGCTCTGCGCGACCGCCATCGTGCTGTAGGAGGGCACGTTGCGGACCGTCACGCCCGCGCGGCGCGCCGCCTCGAGGTCGATCATGTTGTAGCCGGTGCCGAAGGTGCCCGCGAACCGCAGGCGCGGACAGGCGGCGAAGGTCTCCGCGGTGAGGGGCGCGCGGTTGGTGAAGACCGCTTCGGCGTCTCCGATGCGCGCAGCGATCTGCCCGGGCGGGGTGTCGTCATACCATTCCACCGTAAAGCGCGCGGGGTCGAGCGGCAGGCCGCCCGTGCCGTACCCCGCGAGAAATCCGTCGAGAACCACTACTTTCATGCCCTGACCTCCCTTGCAGGGACATTGTAACAGAAGCGGGCGCGCATTACAAGAAACTGGGGGCGCGGACGGGCGATTGTTACCAAAATGTTAACATTGAAAATTTTTTGGAAAAGGGCTTGATTTTTAGAAAAAATGTATTAGAATAGTCTTAGCACTCAGAGAGAAAGAGTGCTAACAAATCTCCTTAAATTTGTCAAAAAACTATTATAATAACTGGAGGAATTCATCATGACGATCAAACCATTGGCAGACAGAGTTGTCACAAAGATGGCGGAAGCGGAAGAGACCACCAAGAGCGGCATCATTTTGGCGGGCTCCGCGAAGGAAAAACCGGAAATCGCCGAAGTTCTGGCGGTCGGCCCGGGCGGCCTGGTTGACGGCAAGGAAGTCAAGATGACCGTCAAGGTCGGCGACAAGGTCCTGATGAGCAAGTATTCCGGCACGCAGGTCAAGGTGGACGGCGAGGAATACACCATCGTGCGCCAGAACGACATCCTCGCGATCGTGGAATGATCACAGCCCCGTGAACAATAAATTTTGATATAGGAGACTGATAAATATGGCTAAGGTTATCTGCTATGGCGAGGATGCCCGCAAGGCGCTCCAGGCCGGTATTGACAAGCTTTCCGACACCGTTAAGATCACCCTGGGACCCAAGGGCCGCAACGTCGTGCTCGACAAGAAGTTCGGCGCCCCGCTCATCACCAACGACGGCGTGACGATCGCCAAGGAGATCGAGCTGCCCGACGCGTATGAGAACATGGGCGCGCAGCTGGTCAAGGAGGTCGCGACCAAGACCAACGACGCGGCCGGCGACGGCACCACCACCGCGACCCTGCTGGCGCAGGCGCTGGTGCGTGAGGGCATGAAGAACGTCACCTCGGGCGCGAACCCGATGGCGGTCAAGAAGGGCATCGCCAAGGCGGTCGACGCGGCGGTCGAGTCGCTCAAGGAGAATTCCAAGAAGGTCAAGGGCAGCAAGGACATCGCGCGCGTCGCGTCCGTCTCGTCCGGCGACGAGTTCATCGGCGAGCTGATCTCCGAAGCGATGGAAAAGGTTTCCGCCGACGGCGTCATCACGATCGAGGAGTCCAAGACCGCCGAGACCTACACCGACGTGGTCGAGGGCATGCAGTTCGACCGCGGATATATCACCCCCTACATGGTCACCGACACCGAGAAGATGGAAGCCGTCCTCGACGACGCCTACATCCTCATCACCGACAAGAAAATCTCCTCCATCCAGGAGATCCTGCCTCTGCTCGAGCAGGTGGTCCAGGGCGGCAAGAAGCTGCTCATCATCGCTGAGGACGTCGAGGGCGAGGCGCTCTCCACCCTCATCGTCAACCGCCTGCGCGGCACCTTCACCTGCGTCGCGGTCAAGGCCCCCGGCTTTGGCGACCGCCGCAAGGAGATGCTCCAGGATATCGCCATCCTGACCGGCGGCCAGGTCATCAGCGAAGAGGTCGGCCTCGAGCTGAAGGAGACCCAGCTGAACCAGCTCGGCCGCGCGCGCCAGGTCAAGATCCAGAAGGAGAACACGATCATCGTCGACGGTATGGGCGACAAGAAGGCCATCAAGGACCGCATCGCGCAGATCCGCGCCCAGATCGAGACGACCACCAGCGATTACGACAAGGAGAAGCTCCAGGAGCGCCTGGCGAAGCTCTCCGGCGGCGTCGCGGTCATCCGCGTCGGCGCTGCCACCGAGATCGAGATGAAGGAAAAGAAGCTGCGCATCGAGGACGCCCTGTCCGCGACCAAGGCGGCTGTTGAGGAAGGCATCGTCGCCGGCGGCGGCGTGGCGCTGCTTAACACCATCCCGGCGGTCGAAAAGCTCATCCCGGGCCTCGACGGCGACGAGAAGACCGGCGCCCGCATCGTCCGCCGCGCGCTGGAGGAGCCCATCCGCCAGATCGCCGAGAACGCCGGCATGGAGGGCTCGGTCATCATCGACAAGCTCCGCCGCACCCGCAAGGTCGGCTACGGCTTCGACTTCGCCAAGGAGACCTACGGCGACATGATCGAGCTGGGCATCGTCGACCCGACCAAGGTCACCCGCAGCGCGATCCAGAACGCCGCTTCCGTGGCGGCGATGGTCCTCACCACCGAGAGCCTCGTCTCGGACGAGAAGGAAGAGAACCCGGTCCCCGCGGCTCCCGCGGGCGGCATGGGCGGCATGTATTAATCCCGCGAAACCCCGCACCCCAAAGGCCCCGGCGCACCGCGCCGGGGCCTTTTTTGTGTGCCTGTGGGACGGGCCGCTGTGAAAAATTTCAAAAAATGCCTTGACAGATTGTGCAATTCGATTATAATGAAAACAACCAAACCAGACACGCGGAGGAAGCCATGAACAAGCTCACCCTCAAACAGAATCGATTTTTCGGCTTTTTTAGCTGGGGCTTTTACTTTAGCACCGGCTTTTTTGGCTATGGAAAAAGATTGTGTTTGATGAGCAGATAGTTCCGCGCGGCTGATCGCAGGGAATATATCCAGAGGACTCATTGACGCAATGGGTCCTCTTTTTGTATGCGCGGATGACGGACCCTTGCGTAAAATCAAATTTATTGGAGGCAACCGCAATGATCGTCATTATGAGACCCCGAACCCCGCAGCAGGAGATCGACAAGCTCACCGACGCGCTCACCAGCCGGGGCGTGGAGGTCAACCCGGTCATCGGCAAGGACCTGATCATCCTCGGCCTTGTGGGCGACACGAGCAAGATCGACCCGACCTGGATCGAGGCAAACCGCAACGTCGAGCGCGTCATGCACGTCGCCGAGCCGTTCAAAAAGGCCAACCGCATGTTCCATCCCGACCCGACCGTCGTGAAGGCGGGAGGCCGCGAGATCGGCGGCAAAAAGATCACGATGATGGCGGGGCCCTGCTCGGTCGAGAGCGAGGAGCAGATCTGCGGCATCGCGGAGCAGGTTAAGGAGATGGGCGCGGATTTCCTGCGCGGCGGCGCGTTCAAGCCCCGCACCTCCCCCTATGCGTTCCAGGGGCTCAAGTACGACGGCCTGAGGCTGCTCAAGGAGGCCCGCGCCAAGACGGGACTTCCGATCGTGACCGAGATCATGTCCCCCTACGACATCGAGCTCTTCGCGGAGGAGGTGGACGTCATCCAGGTGGGCGCGCGCAACATGCAGAATTTTGAGCTGCTCAAGGAGCTCGGACACACCCACAAGCCCATCCTCCTCAAGCGCGGCCTTTCCGCCACGATCGAGGAATGGCTGATGAGCGCCGAATACATCATGGCGGGCGGCAACGAAAACATCATCCTCTGCGAGCGGGGCATCCGCACCTTCGAGACCTACACCCGCAACACCCTCGACCTCTCGGCGATCCCGGCGGTCAAAAAGCTCAGCCACCTGCCCGTCGTCGTCGACCCCAGCCACGCGAGCGGCAAGTGGTGGATGGTCGATCCGCTCGCTAAGGCGGCCGTCGCCGTCGGCACCGACGGGCTGATCATCGAGGTGCACAACGACCCCGCCAACGCCCTCTGCGACGGCCAGCAGTCGATCCGTCCGAGCGTCTACGGAGAGCTCGTCAAGGAGCTGCGCGCCATCGCCCACGCCGTCGGCAGGGAGCTGTAGGGATGCGGGGGAACGGACGGTTGTAAAAAGCGGCCTTTTGAAAAAGGCCCGGCGAAAACTTGGGTTCAGGCGGGCCGCCGCCCCAGCCCAACCCGCCGCCCGTGCGGCAAGGCCCCATTCGCACGCCGCGAGCGTCAGGCGGTTCGCCGCGGCATATCTAATCAAAAGTTCTTTGGCAGGCTTTCTTTCAAGAAAGCCGCAGGGAGGTACTTATGGAGGATTTGGCAGGCTACCGGAGGGAGATCGACGAGATCGATTCCCAGCTGATCCCGCTCTTTGAGCGGCGGATGGACGTGGTGCGCGAGGTCGCGCGGTTTAAAAAGGTGCGGAACATGCAGGTCCTGCAGCGGGACCGGGAGCGCGTGGTGCTCGATAAGGCGGTCGCGCGGCTGCGGGACCCGGGCTATGCGGCCGAGGCGGAACGGTTTATGAACGCGGTGATGGCGATCAGCCGGGCGGCCCAGCGGCGGGACATCGGCGGCGCGCTGCCGCGTGAGGCGGCCCCGCTGACCGGGAAGGTAGGGTACTACGGCGCGCCGGGCTCCTTCTCCGAGCAGGCGCTCGCCGACTACTTCGGCGAGGACCGGGAGCGGACCGCCTGCGCCGAGTTCGAGGACGTCTTCACCGCGCTGCGGGACGGGGAGATCGACTACGGCGTGCTGCCGATCGAGAACTCCTCCACCGGCGCGATCACGCGGGTATACGACCTGCTGGGAAGCTACGGTTTCTTCATCGTCGGGGAGCGCCGCCTGCGCATCCATCAGAACCTCGTGGGCGTGGCGGGCGCGACGCTCGACACGGTGCGCGCCGTCTATTCCCACGAGCAGGGCCTCGAGCAGAGCAGCCGCTTTCTTGCGGAGCACCCCGGCTGGGAACAGGCCGTGTTTCACAGCACCGCTGAAAGTGCCCGCCTGGTGGCCGACGGGGGCGACCCTGCCAAGGCGGCGATCGCGAGCGAACGCGCGGCCGCCCTCTACGGGCTTGAAATCATCGCCCCGGCGATCGAGAACAGCCGCCACAACGCGACCCGCTTCATCGTCATCGGGCGCGCGCTCGCGCCCGCCGGGGCGGACAAGGTGAGCCTCGCCTTCTCGCTCGACAACGAATCGGGCACCCTCTACAACACCCTCCGGCACTTTGCCGACCGGCGGATCAACCTTGTGAAGATCGAGTCCCGCCCCATCCCCGAGGAGCTGTGGAGCTACCGCTTCTACCTCGATTTCGAGGGGGACGTCGACAGCGACGACGTGCGCGGCGTGCTCGCGGAGATCTCCGCCGGGGCCAAGGACTTCCGGCTGCTCGGCGCCTACCGGAGCGACCGGGACTGAACAGAATGAAAAACAGGCGGACGCAGTCGCGTCCGCCTGTTTTTTTGCGTTTTGCAGCGCGCTACGCCAGCGCGATGGGGATGAAATCGGGGAGGGCGGAGACGCGGTAGTCGCAGCCGACCGTGTCGACGGCGTCCTCCGGCGCGAGCCAGCAGGTGGCGACGCCGGCGTTTCTGCCGCCCGCCATGTCGGAAGTGAGCGAGTCGCCCAGCAGGATGACGCGGGAGGGGTCGGGGTTCCCGGCTGCCGCGAGCACCGCGTCGAAATATTCCTTGCGCGGCTTTTGGAAGCCGATCTCCTCCGAGATGAACATGTCCGAGATGAGCGGGCGCAGGGGGGACTTTTCGAGCCGCCGCTTCTGGGTCGCGACAAGGCCGTTGGTGGCGATGTAGAGGGGGCGCTTTCCGGAAAGTGCCCGGCAGAGTTCGAGCGCGCCCTCGCGCAGATAGGCCCCCTCGCCGAGCGCGGCGGTGTAGGCGGCGTTGAAGGCGGCGGGGTCGAAGGACGCGCCGAGCGCGGCGGCGAGCCGCTCGAACCGCCCGACCCGCAGGGCCTCCTGCGTGGTGCCGCCCTGCTCGTAGAGCCTCCAGAGCGCGTCGTTGATCGCGTGGTAGCGGGCGTGGACTTCTTCGTTGAAGGGGACGCCGAAGGCGGCGCAGGTGCCCGCGAGGGCCTCGCGGGCGGCCCGCCGGTAGTCGAAGAGGGTCTCATCCGCGTCGAGCAGAATGACGTCGTATTTCATGGGAGGGTCCTCCTTTTTTGATACGTCCGAGGTAGTCGCGGGTGGCGGCGAACACCTCCGGGGAGAGCAGCAGCACCGCGATCAGGTTGGGCAGGGCCATGAGGCCGTTGAAGGTGTCGGAGACGCTCCAGACGAACTGGAGGCTGCCCACGCAGCCGACGACGGTCATGCCGATGAAGCAGAGGCGGTAGTAGACGCGGGCGCGTGCGCCGAAGAGGTAGTCGACGGCGCGTTCGCCGTAGTAGGACCAGCCGAGGATGGTGGCGAAGGCGAAGCAGCAGACGGCCAGCGTGATGAACACCCCGCCGAACCGGCCGAAACCGCTGGAAAAGGCGGCGATGGCGAGCTCCGCGCCGTCCCCGCCGAGCAGGTGCGCGCCCGAGGTGAGGATGGCCAGCGCGGTGATCGTGCACATGACGATCGTGTCGAAAAAGACCTCGAAGATCCCCCACATCCCCTGGCGGACGGGTTCCTTCACGTTGGAGGCGGAATTGACGATGACCGAGCTGCCGAGCCCGGCCTCGTTGGTGAAGACCCCGCGCGCCACGCCGTAGCGGACGGCGTCCGAGAGGATGAATCCCACCGCGCCGCCCCCCGCGGCCCGCAGGGTGAACGCGTCGGATAGGATGGCGGAGAAGGCGGCGGGGATGCCGCGCCAGTTGAGGCAGATGATGAGAACGCCGCCGAGGGTGTAGGTGACCGCCATGAAGGGCACGAGGCGCTCCGTGACCGAGGCGAGCCGCTTGATGCCGCCGAGGATGACCACCCCGGCGAGGGTGGCGACGGCGATGCCGACGGCGAGCGGGGAGAGGCCGAAGGAGGAGGCGAGCGCCCCCGAAATGGAGTTGGCCTGGGTCATGTTGCCGATGCCGAAGGAGGCGGCCGCGCAGAAGACGGCGAAGAGGACCGCGAGCCAGCGGCAGCCGAGCCCCCGCTCGATGTAGACCATCGGCCCGCCGACCCATTTGCCCTGGGCGTCGCGGTAGCGGTAGCGGTTGCCGAGGACGTTTTCGGCGTATTTGGTCATCATGCCGACGAGCGCGGAGATCCACATCCAGAAGATGGCCCCCGGCCCGCCCGCCGTGATCGCGGTGGCCACGCCGACGATGTTGCCGGTGCCGATGGTGCCCGCCAGCGCGGTGGCGAGCGCCTGGAACTGGGAGATCGCGCCGGGATCGCGCCGGTCGCGCACATCGGGGCTGCGGAAGATGGCGAAAAGGGTGCCGCGCAGCCACAGCCCGAACCGCCGAAATTGGAAAAAACCGGTGCCGACCGTGAAATAGAGGCCCGCGAGCAGCAGGAAGCCGATCATGACGGGCCCCCACACGAAGCCGCCGACCAGTTGGTTGAGCTTTGCGATCCCTTCCGCGAGTTTTTCCATGCCATCCTCCCAGCGTGTTCCCGGGGAGTCCCGGAAACATCATAGCATTTTGCGCGCGGGCGCGTCAACGGCGCGTCCGGGCAAAAAAATTTGATTTTTTGCAAATAATCCCATATAATAGAACCATTGCACAATCGCGCCCGCGTCCGGCGGGCGCGGGACGTACCATTCCAACATATGATCGAGGAGGACGAAACATGTTAGTATCGGCGAAGGACATGCTTACCAGGGCCCATGAGGGACATTACGCGGTCGGGCAGTTCAACATCAATAACCTTGAGTGGACCAAGATGGCCCTGCTCGCGGCGCAGGAATGCAATTCCCCCATCATTCTCGGCGTCTCCGAGGGCGCGGGCAAATATATGTGCGGCTTCGAGACGGTCGCGGCGATGACCAAAGCGATGGTCGAAAGCCTCGGCATCACCGTGCCGGTGGCGCTGCACCTCGACCACGGCAGCTATGAGGGCGCCAAAAAGGCGATCGCGGCGGGCTTCTCGTCGGTCATGTTCGACGGCTCCCACTATCCGATCGAGGAGAACATCGAAAAGAGCAAGGAGATCATCGCGCTGGCCGCTTCCAAGGGCATTTCGGTCGAGTGCGAGGTCGGCGCGATCGGCGGCGAGGAGGACGGCGTCGTGGGCGGCGGCGAGGTCGCGGACCCCGCCGAGTGCAAGCGCATCGCCGACCTCGGCGTGACGATGCTGGCGGCGGGCATCGGCAACATCCACGGCCAGTATCCTGAAAACTGGAAGGGCCTCAACTTCGAGGTGCTCAGCGAAATCCAGAAGCTGAACCCGTCGATGCCGCTCGTCCTTCACGGCGGCACGGGCATCCCGGCCGACATGATCAAAAAGGCGATCTCGCTGGGCGTCAGCAAGATCAACGTCAACACCGAGTGCCAGCTCTCCTTCGCCGCCGCGACCCGCGGGTATATCGAAGAGGGCAAGGACCGGCAGGGCAAGGGCTTCGACCCCCGCAAGCTGCTCGCGCCCGGCTGCGACGCGATCAAGGCGACCGTCAAGGAGAAGATGGAGCTCTTCGGCTCGGTCGGCAAGGCGTAAAGCATAAAGAAAAAACATCCGCCGGCTAAACCGGCGGATGTTTTAGTTCTCACGCCTCCCCGGGACCCATACGTTTACGCCATTATTTTGTGCAGTCTTGCGCTATCTTTTCCCGCGTGAATCTGATATATTGACAGTAAAGACACAACGCCGATCAGTTGGGAGGGGTTCTGATGTTCAAAAAGTTTTTCTCCGTTTTGCTGGCGCTCTTCCTGCTTCTGCCCGGGCAGGCCGTGTCGGCGCAGGAAGCCGATTCCCTCTTTAACCGCGCACTGCGGAAGGAGCCCTATTCTGTGCTCGACGGCCGGCTGACCATCCGGATGCCGGCCGGAACCGAGGACGCGGCGATGCAGCCCGATATCATGGGACCCATGTCCTCCTCTGCGCGCGAGACCCGGCTGATGTCGGAAAATATCGGCGGCGCGGAGTTGGTTGTGTATGCGCAGGAGATGTTCTGCTATTCCACCGGCGATTTTGTAAAGGATCTGGAAATCATCTTTTCATCCAACTGGGAGGACGCGGAGTTCGGTTATGAGCTGGCCTGCTCGGAGCCCGGTTTTTCGGCGGCAAAGCTCAAAATCCCCGCGACAGACCCACAGGGTGAAGCGATCCTCGTCAGTGCCGTGGTGGTGCGGACCGCCGACAACGGACTCATTATGCTCTCTTTTCTGGTCACGCCCGAGGCCTACCGCTTCCCCGATCAATGCCGTGCGCTCTGCGACCGGGTGATTGCCACGCTGAAGCCGGGGGAACGGATGCTGAACACCGATGCCCGCAGGGAGACGCTGGATGCCGCGGGATACCAGATCAGCCTCGACAAGGATTATGTGGTGATCGAGCAGTTCGGCGTAGATTTTTTGGTCTACTACATCGATAAAGTGACCCCGCTGGGCACATCGGCCCCGTCGATGGGCATCTATCTGGGCTTCCACCCTTCGACGGACGGGAAGCCCTACGGTACGCAGAGCAAGGGCGCCATCCTCGGAAAGTCGGTCGTCTGGTCCGCCTCCGGCAATCGCGTGGAGACGCTCACGACGCTGAAGGGCGGCAACATGATGCACATCTTTATCACTGCCGACGATCAGGCCGACCGCGCCGCCCTCAAGAAGATGGCGCAGTCCCTCCAGGTAAAAACGAAGTGATATGCACGGTGGTAAAAAGGCCCGGATTTCGCATGAAATCCGGGCCTTGCTTATTGCTTTCAGAGAGCCCCGGCGGTAATGATATAGTTGCCGAGCGTCCGGACCTTTGCCGAGAACGCCCCGCGCCCGTCGGAATCGGTGGTGTACTTGAAGCGGCTGGTCACGTCCTTGAGGTCGCCGGCTTCGGTCGCCTCATAGATGTGGATCTGCCTGTGGGGGACCGTCTCCTCGCCGTCGAAGGTAAGGTAGGGGTTCACAAGGGTGAGCGTGCCGCCCTTTGCGTCGGGGTTGCTGCGGAAGAAGCGGGTATACATCTCCCCAAGGGGGGCCGTGTGGTTGCGGCCGGTGTCGGCGCGGCGGGTCGAAAGCTTGGGCGCGTAGAGGATGTCCGAGCCGGAGAGCTCGGCGACGATGATGTCCTCGTCCTCCCAGGTGTAGTCGCTGTCTCCCTCCTGGGTCGGGGTGAGGACGATGTCCTCCGCGCCGATCGGGTGCTCGACGTCCTTGAAATAGAAGAGGTCGCCGTACCAGTCGGGGCTGGTTTTCAGGTAGGAGGAGGGGAAGAGGGTGTCCTCGGTGATGCGCAGCGTGTAGTCGATGACGATCTTCGCGCCGCTTTTGACCGTCAGCTCGGAGGCCGTGCCGGTGTTCGCGCCGAGCGGGGAAACGGGCAGGGCGGTGTCCTTGACGGCGGTATAGGTCACCGCGAAGCCGATGCCGGTGTTGTCGTACATCCCGTCCTTCGAGAGGGTCACGACAAAGCAGGCGCCCGCCCCGACGATCGGCTCGTCCGACTGGCGGATCGACCGCGCGTTCATCGCGTTGGCGGTCGTCTTGACCGAGCAGCGGAAGGCGGAGGAGTCGTAGAAGGCGGAGGAATCGGTGACCCGCCACAGCTTGCCCGAGTCGTCGTAGACCCGCTCGTCCGCGGCGACGGTCAGCGTGTTTCCGTAGACCGAATTGCCGTTCGCGAGGTAGCGGTGGGGGTCATATTCATAGACCTTGGCGACGGCGGTCGTCTTGGAGTCGCCCGCGAGGGAGGGGGCTTTTTCCGCGGCGAGCGCGGGGGCCGCGAGGGAGAGCGCGCAGGCCAGCGCGAGCGCGCAGGCGAGAACGGAACGCTTCATATGAAATCCCTTCTTACAGATGAAAATTTTGGTGTAATCCTATGATATCCCCAAATCCGGCCCCCGTCAACCGCCGGGGGGCAAAGTTCAGAAACCGTTCAAATTCGCCGGGAAATGGGAAAAAACCAGGCACAATTCACAGGAAAAATGTTTACAATTTGTACTTGATTTCCCCTGCGGTTTGGGGTACTATAGAGTTAGCACTCGAGATAATAGAGTGCTAAAACGCCGTATCAAACAGCTTTCACATAAAGGAGGAGGGTGTCTATGAACGCTCAGAAATTCACCCAGAAGTCGCTCGAGGCGCTGCAAAGCGCGCAGGACCTCGCGACCGAATACCAGAACATGCAGATCGAACAGCAGCATCTGCTCTACGCGCTGATCGCGCAGGAGGACGGCCTCATCGGCCAGATGCTCAAAAAGATGGAGATCGACCCTGCCGCGCTGCTCTCCGACGTGCGCGCCGAGGTCGAGCGGTTGCCGCGCGTCTCCGGGCCCGGCCGCGAGCAGGGCAAAATCTACGTCTCGCAGGAGGTCGACCGCGCGCTGGTCCAGGCGGAAAAGCTCGCCGACCGGATGAAGGACGAATACGTCTCGGTCGAGCACGTCATGCTCGCGCTGCTCGAAAACCCGAACGGCGCGCTGGGGCAGCTCCTTTCACGCTTCCGCCTGACGAAGGACGGCTTCCTCTCGGCGCTGGTGAGCGTGCGCGGCAACACCCGCGTCACCTCCGACACCCCGGAGGACACCTATGACGCGCTGAAAAAGTACGGCACCGACCTCGTCGAGCAGGCGCGCAGCCAGAAGCTCGACCCGGTCATCGGCCGCGACAACGAAATCCGCAACGTCATCCGCATCCTCTCGCGCAAGACCAAGAACAACCCCGTCCTCATCGGCGAGCCGGGCGTCGGCAAGACGGCCATCGCCGAGGGGCTCGCGCTGCGCATCGTGCGCGGGGACGTGCCCGAAAACCTCAAGGACCGCACGATCTTTTCGCTCGACATGGGCGCGCTGATCGCGGGCGCGAAATTCCGCGGCGAATTTGAGGAGCGCCTCAAGGCGGTATTGCAGGAGATCAAGAAGAGCGAGGGCAGGATCATCCTCTTCATCGACGAGCTGCACACCATCGTGGGCGCGGGCAAGACGGAGGGCTCGATGGACGCGGGCAACCTCTTAAAGCCGATGCTCGCGCGCGGCGAACTGCACTGCATCGGCGCGACCACCCTCAACGAGTACCGCCAGTACATCGAAAAGGACGCCGCGCTCGAACGCCGGTTCCAGCCGGTGCTGGTGAACGAGCCGACCGTCGAGGACACGATCTCGATCCTGCGCGGGCTCAAGGAGCGCTATGAGGTGTTTCACGGCGTCAAAATCCAGGACCAGGCGCTCATCGCGGCGGCGGTCCTCTCCAACCGATACATCACCGACCGCTTCCTGCCCGACAAGGCGATCGACCTTGTGGACGAGGCGTGCGCGATGATCCGCACCGAGATGGACTCGATGCCGTCCGAGCTCGACGACCTCTCCCGCAAGATCATGCAGCATGAGATCGAGGAGGCGGCGCTCAAAAAGGAGACCGACCAGATTTCCAGGGAGCATTTGCAGGAGATCCAGCGGGAACTCGCGGAAATGCGCGAGCGGTTCAAGGCGATGAAGGCCCGCTGGGAGAACGAAAAGAATGCGATCACCAAGGTGCAGAGGCTGCGCGAGGAGCTCGAGCAGGTGAACGCGGACATCGAGAAGGCCGAACGGGAATACGACCTCAACCGCGCCGCCGAGCTCAAATACGGCAAGCTCCCCGCCCTCCAGAAGGAACTGGAGGAGGAGGAAAAGCTCGCGGGCGCGGCGGAGAAGGACTCCACCCTCCTGCGCGACCGCGTCACCGAGGAGGAAATCGCGCGGATCGTCGGCCGCTGGACGGGTATCCCTGTGGCGCGGCTGATGGAGGGGGAGCGGCAGAAGCTGCTCCATATGGAGAGCATCCTGCATGAGCGGGTCATCGGCCAGGACGAGGCGGTCACCACCGTCAGCGAGGCGATTTTACGCTCCCGCGCGGGCATCCAGGACCAGGGCCGCCCGATCGGCTCCTTCCTCTTCCTCGGCCCGACGGGCGTCGGCAAGACCGAGCTCGCCAAGGCGCTCGCGCAGGCGCTCTTCGACGATGAGCGCAACATCGTGCGCATCGATATGAGCGAATACATGGAGAAATTCTCGGTCAGCCGCCTGATCGGCGCGCCTCCGGGATACGTCGGCTACGAGGAGGGCGGCCAGCTCACCGAGGCGGTGCGCCGCAAGCCCTACTCGGTCGTCCTCTTCGACGAGATCGAAAAGGCCCATCCCGACGTCTTCAACATCCTGCTCCAGGTGCTCGACGACGGCCGCATCACCGACAGCCAGGGCCGCACCGTGGACTTTAAAAATACGATCATCATCCTGACCTCCAACCTCGGCTCACCCTACATCCTCGAGGGGATCGACGAAGACGGCCGGATCACCGAGGAGGCCCGCAAGGCGGTGGACGGGCTGCTCAAGCAGCAGTTCCGCCCCGAGTTCCTCAACCGCCTCGACGAGATCGTCTTCTATAAGCCGCTGCAAAAATCCGAGATCGCGCAGATTGTCGACCTGCTCATGGCCGACCTGCAAAAGCGCCTCGCCGACAAGCAGCTCACCCTGGCCCTCTCGCCCGAGGCGAAGGAGTATATCGTCGACCAGGGCTACGACCCCGTCTACGGGGCGCGCCCCCTCAAGCGGTTCCTCCAGCACAAGCTCGAAACGCTCCTCGCCCGCATGATCATTGCTGAGGACCTTGCCCCCGGCACCCGGCTCGAGGCAGTTCTCGAAGACGGGGAGTTGGTTATCAGAAGGGCCGCCTAAAAAGAGAAAACCCGCCGCAAGGCGGGTTTTTCTTTTTCGGGGGGGGCTTTTGAAAAAGCCCCCCGGGCCCCGAAAACTTTTATCAGGCCGGCCGCGCGCCTCTTAGCGGGCGCGACCCGAGAGGCGGGGCTACCGCGCCCGTTCGGGGTTCTCCGTCAGGCCCAGCAGGTAGTCGGTGGACACCCCGAAGTAGTCGGAGAGCAGCACCAGTCGTTCCAATGAGGTGGTGGTTTTGCCGTTTTCAATGTCGCTGATCTGCGTCCGCGTAACGCCCAGCAACTTTGCCAGCTCATCCTGCGCGGCGGATCGTCCGGAGCGCAAAAGCCTGACACGTTCGCCAAAAACTTTTTTGTCCAGCATGAGTCCTCCTTCAATCGTCGAGGTAGTGGCGGGTTGGGTCGTTTGCCAATCCCAATAAATAATCTGCCGAGACGTTAAAAAACTCGGAAAGGCGCACGAGCTTTTCCAGCGTGGTGGAGCGGGCCCCGCTTTCGAGGGTGCTGATTGCCTTGTGCGAGAGGCCGACGGCGTCCCCCAGCTGTTTCTGGCTTATTCCGCGGGCACAGCGCAGCGCATAAATCCGGGCTCCCATTTCTATCGGCTGAAACATAAAAATTTCCCCTTGACATTTACCTTATAGTAGAATATAATTAGAGCGGAAAATCTACTTAGAGGTAAATGATTGTAGTATAATCGATAATTATCATAATTATACCATATCAGGAGGGGTTGCGCCATGCTGTCGGAAGAATTTGAGGAATATCTGGGCGCGATGTACGAGCGGGCGCACCAGCGATTCCGGGAGAGCGGGGAGAGCCGCCTTTTGCGCGGGCGGCTGGACGACTGCGAGGCGGCCTGCCTGCAAAACGTCCATCCCAACGACCATTTTTTCGTCCATGACCTGCTGGCGGCTCTTGCCGACGCGGAAAGCGCGGAGGCGGAATACCTCTACCGGCAGGGCTACGCGGACTGCGTGGAATCCTTAAAACAGTTGCATGTCCTCTGAAAAAGGTGTATAATTCCCCCGTCTGAAAGGGGTTTTGACAATGCAAGTGACCGTGAGGAAGTTCACCGACGCCGATCTCCCGGCGATGACCGCCATCTGGAACGGGATCGTCGAGGAGGGGAACAGCTTTCCGCAGGACAGGCCCTTTACGGAGGAGGAGGCGCGGGAGTTTTTCGCGGCGCAGTCCTTCACCGGGGTCGCCGAAGCGGACGGGAAGGTGCTGGGGCTCTACATCCTGCATCCCAACAACGCGGGGCGCTGCGGGCATATCGCAAACGCGTCCTACGGCGTTTCGTCCGGGACGCGGGGCCTCGGCGTGGGGGAAAAGCTGGTGCGCCATTCGCTGGAGATGTGCCCGGCGTGCGGATTCGTGGGACTCCAGTTCAACGCCGTCGTCTGTACCAACACGGCGGCGATCAAGCTCTATGAACGCCTCGGGTTCGAGCACATCGGCACGACGAAAAACGGCTACCGCTTCAAGGACGGCAGCTACGCGGACCTCTTCCTCTTCAATAAGCCGCTCATCTAAAACGAAAAGCCCCCTCCGGCCGTAAGGCCGGAGGGGGCATCTTGCGTCACGGGCGGCGTGCTGCCGGGAGGCGGAGCGCCCCGCCTGAAACAAACATTTTTGGGGGTTCTAAGGGGGGATTTTTCAAAATCCCCCCTTAGTCGAGCTCCGCCACGCCGGTATAGAGCTGGTAGTAGCGGCCGTGCAGGGCGAGCAGGTCGTCATGGCTGCCGCGCTCGATGATCTCGCCCTGTTCGAGCACCATGATGGCGTTCGAGTTGCGGACGGTCGAGAGGCGGTGGGCGATGACGAAGGTGGTGCGGCCCTCCATGAGCCGGTCGAGGCCGTGCTCGATGTGGCGCTCGGTGCGGGTGTCGACCGAGCTGGTCGCCTCGTCGAGGATGAGGATGGGCGCGTCGGCGCAGGCGGCGCGCGCAATGTTGAGCAGCTGGCGCTGGCCCTGGCTGAGGTTTGCGCCGTCCCCCTCGATCACCGTGTCGTAGCCGTGGGGCAGGCGCATGATGAAGGAGTGCGCCGACGCGAGCCGCGCGGCCTGTTCGACCTCCTCGTCGGTGGCGTCGGGGCGTCCGTAGCGGATGTTGTCCCGCACGGTCCCGGTGAAGAGGTGGGTGTCCTGAAGCACCATCGCGAGCGACCGGCGCAGACTGTCCTTCTTGATCTGGCGGATGTCGATGCCGTCGATCGTGATGCGGCCCTCCGCGATGTCGTAGAAGCGGGTGAGCAGGTTGGTGACGGTTGTCTTGCCCGCGCCGGTGGAGCCGACGAAGGCGATCTTCTGGCCGGGCTTCGCGTAGAGGGAGATGTGGCGGAGCACCGTCTTTTCGGGGGCGTAGCCGAAGGTCACGTCCTCGAACCGGACGTCCCCGCGCACGGGGACGCGCTCGGCGGGGGCGCCGTCGTCGCGGTAGCGCTGCCAGTAGAAGGCGTGCCCGTCGCGGACGAGGTCGGCGGCGTGGGCGGGGTCGGGTTCCTCGACCGGCTCGCGCATGACCTCATAGATGCGTTCCGCGCCCGCGATGGCGGTGATGACCGCATTGTACTGGCTGGACGCCTCGTTGATCGGGCGGCTGAACTGGCGGGTGAGCTGGAGGAAAACGACCAGCCCGCCGACGCTGATGAAGCCGAAGATCGAGAGGATGCCGCCGATGGCGGCGACGAGCGCGTAGTTGACGGTGGAGATGTTCATCATGACGGGCATCATGAGGCCGGAATAGCTCTGGGCGGTGGTGGCCGCCTCCTGGAGCTCGCCGTTGAGCTGGTCGAACTCCTCAAGCGCGTCCTGCTCGTGGCAGAAGACCTTGACGACCTTCTGGCCGGTGATGATCTCCTCGACATAGCCGTTGACGCGGCCGAGGTTGGCCTGCTGGGCGATAAAATATTTGCTGCTCACCTTCATGAGCCTGCCCGCGACGAAGAACATCAGCGGGGTCATGAGCAGCGTCAGGATGGTGAGCGGAATGCTCTTGGAGAGCATGAGCCCGAGGATGCCCGCGAGCGTGATGACGCTCGAAAAGAGGGAGGTCAGCGAGTTGGCGAGCGCGTCATTGAGGGTGTCCACGTCGTTGGAGAAGCGGCTCATCATCTCGCCGTGGGTGTGGGTGTCGTAGTAGCGGACCGAGAGGTCCTGCAGGTGGTCGAAGAGCTCCCGCCGCAGGTCGTTGATCGAACGCTGGGTGACGGTGAGCATCAGGCGGGTTTGCAGGTAGCTCGCGCAAACCGCGACGAGGTAGATGCACAGAAGGGTGATCACCCCTTGGAAAAGCCCCGTGAACCGCGCCGCGAGCGGGATTTCCGCGACCGGCTCGAGGAAGTTGTCGATGATCGGCTGGAGCATGGCGGTGCCCGCCAGCGAAGCGCCGATGTTGAGCAGCACCATGACCGCCGCGAGGAAGAGCGCCGATTTGCGGCGGCGCAGGTATCCCCACACGAATTTGACCGCCGCGCCGAAATTCTTCGGCTTCTGCTGGACGACGACTTTACGATGAGGCATTACGCATCCGCCTCCTTTTCCTGCTGGGAATAGTAGATCTCCTGGTATTCCTCGCTGCGCGCGAGCAGCTCGTCGTGGGTGCCCACGTCGGCGATCTCGCCGTCCGAAAGGATGACGATCTGGTCCGCGTCCTTCACCGACGAGATGCGCTGGGCGATGATGAATTTGGTGGTGCCGCTCAGCGTGGCGTCGAAGGCGTCGCGGATGCGGCGCTCGGTGGCGGTGTCGACGGCGCTGGTCGAGTCGTCGAGGATGAGGATGGGCGGCTTTTTGAGCAGGGCGCGCGCGATGCACAGCCGCTGCTTCTGCCCGCCCGAGACGTTGACGCCCCCCTGCTCGATCCAGGTGTCGTAGCCGTTCGGGAAGCCCATGATGAAATCGTGGGCCTGGGCGGCCTTTGCCGCCGCCTCGACCTCCTCGTCGGAGGCGTGCTCGTCGCCCCATTTGAGGTTGTCGCGGATCGAGCCCGAGAAGAGGGTGTTCTTCTGGAGCACCATGCCGACCTGGCTGCGCAGCGATTCGACGGTGTATTCCCGCACGTCGCGCCCGTCGATCAGCACGCGGCCCTCGGTGGCGTCGTAGAGGCGGGGGATGAGCTGCACGAGGGAGCTCTTGCCCGCGCCGGTGCCGCCGATGACGGCGACCGTCTGGCCGGCCTTGACCGAGAGGGTGATGTCCCGCAGGACGTTTTCCCCGTTGGCGGGGTCGTATTTGAAGGAGACGTGCTCGAAGGCGACGTCGCCGCGGATCGGGCGCTCGCCGGCGCCCTGCTCGTCGGTGAGGTCGACCTCGGTGTTCAGCACCTCCATGACGCGCTTGTAGGAGGCGGAGGCGCGGGAGAAGAGGACGAACATCATCGAGAGCATCATGAGGGACATGAGGATCTGGAAGATGTAGTTGATGAAGGCGACCATCTCGGCGGCCTGAAGCTCCCCGCGGATGACCTGCCCGCCGCCGAACCAGATGACCGAGACGGTGGCGAGGTTCATGACGAGCATCATAACCGGCATGTTGAAGATGACGACGTTCATCGCGCGCAGGGAGGCGCCGGTGAGGGCGTCGTTGGCGGATTTGAACTTCCGCTTCTCATAGTCCTGCTGCACGAACGACTTGACGACGCGCACGTTGGTGAGGTTCTCCCGCACGCTGCCGTTGAGGGCGTCCATGCGCGCCTGCATCTGGTTGAAGAGGGGCAGGGCCGTCTTGATGATGAAGCCGAGCGCGAGTAGCAGGGTGGGGATGATGACGACGAGCACGACCGCCAGCCGGGCGTTCATCCGCAGCGCCATGATCATCGCGAAGACGAACATGAGCGGCGCGCGGATCATGAGGCGCAGGCTCATGATGCCCGCGTTCTGAAGGAGCGTTACGTCGTTGGTGAGACGGGTGGCGAGGGAGGCGGTGGAGAAGTCGTCGATGTTCTTGAAGGAGAAGGTCTGCACCTTCTCGAAAAGGCCGCGGCGCAGACCGGCTGCAAAGCCGACGCCCGCCCTGGCGGAATGGCGCGCGTTGCCGAAGCCCGCGACGATCGCGAGCAGCGCGAAGAGGATCATCAGCGCGCCGACGCCGAGGATGAAGGGGATGTTGCCCGTCTGGATGCCCCGGCCGACGATGTCGGACATGAGCGTCGGCTGGACGACCTCGCAGACGACGTCGAGCAGCATGAACGCGACGGCGATCATGACCGACTTTTTATAGGGCGCGAGGTAAGAGATCAGTTTGCGCAAGTGGGTTCCTCCTGTCCGTAGAGCTCCTGTTTGAGCCTGATCAGATTTTGCTGCATCCGCTGGTAAAAATGCACGATCTGGGAAAATTCCTCGGGGGTGAAGTCCCGGTACATCTGCTGGTTGACCCTGCGGATGGCGTGGTCCGCGCTCGCCGCGGCCCTGCGGCCCCTTTCGGTGAGTTCGATGCGGTTGGATCGCAGGTCGCCCGGGTCGGGCACCCGCTTGACGAATCCGGATTTTTCCATCCGCTTGAGGGAGACGGCGATGGTGGCTGGGCTGATGTGCAGCGCCTTGGCCAGGTCGGCCTGGTTGCACGCGCCCATCCTGCCGAGCGTGAAGAGCAGCGGCGGCTGTCCGGGATAGACGCCCCGGTCGCTCATCAGCCGGTTCATGCACTGCTTGTGCAGGGAGACAAGCTCCCAGTCGATGTGGATAACCTGATCGATTTCATCCATTGGAATCTGCTCCTGTCATGTTGCAAACACAGCAAAAAAATAGTTAGACAGCTAATCATTAGCCGTCTAACTAATTTTATGCAGTGCCTGCGGGAAAGTCAATAGATTTTGCCAGAGTTAACAATTTGTTCAGGATTCATCTGAGCAATCTATACAAACCCTTCCCGCTCAATCTTCGATGAGGGTGGAGGAGGATTCGTCCTTCACCAGATTCGGCGTCCCCGCGCCGGGCTGCGGCGCGGACCCCTCCGCCTCTTCAAAGGAGAAGGCGGGAGGCTCCACCGGCTCCCCGTTCAGGCGGACCTCAAAGTGCAGGCAGGGGCCCGCGGCGTTGCCGGTCGAGCCGGCCGAGGCGATCCGCTGGCCCGCCGCGACGGCGTCCCCGACCGCGACGGCGAGCTCCCTGCAGTGGGCGTAGAGGGTTTGGAAGCCGTCCCCGTGGTCGAGGACGACCCGGTAGCCGTATACGCCCTCCCAGCCGGCTTCGGAGACGGTCCCGTCCGCCGCTGCAAAGACGGCCTCGCCCGGCTCCGCCCGGTAGTCGACGCCCTTGTGCCCGAGGCCCTCGTCGAAGGGCGCGGCCACCGTCAGCCCGGCAAGCGGCGGCGTGAGCCGCGGGGCCACGATGATCGAGGTCGGACCGTCCGCGCCGCCGATGACGGCGGGCGCGGAGGCGGCTTCGCCCGCGTCCCACGAGAGGTTCCCGGCGGCGCGCTCCCGGCCCGCGCCGTCGAGCAGCGCGAACTCCACGTCATAGGAGAGCAGCTCCCCGCCGATCGGCGCGGTATAGATCCCGCCGGGCCGCCAGTCGTTGGCGGCGGACTCCGCCTCAAACCAGTGGACGCTCATGGCGCCGTCCCCCATCGCGGCCCGCCCCGCGGGGTGGATGGACCACGCCCAGCCGTCCGGGAGCTCGTCCGGGATGGCGATGCGCAGCTCGCCCGACTCGAAATCAAAGACGACGCCGCCGGCGAGCTCCTTCGCCAGCCGCTCGGGGGAGGGGGCCAGCAGGCGGGAGCTTTCGGAGGGGGAAGCGGCTTCGGCGGGCGCGATCAGAAAGGTGGAGATCGACATCCCCACGAACCCGAGCAGCGCGGCGGAACAGACGGCCGCCGCGAGCAGGACCCGGGTCGATTTCTTGCAGTTCATCATGAGGGTGAGCCTCCTTTTGACATCCTCTTTGTGCAGGCTGAAGGGGGTGGAGAGAGGCGGGGCGGCGCGCACAGTCCCCATCGCGCCGAGGATCGCGCGGCCGTAGCCGCGCCGTTCGTCCGCGTCCATCGGCCGCGCGAGGCGTTCGTCGCAGGCGGGCTCGCAGAGCGCGTTGATCCGGTGCAGGGCGAGCCATGCGAACGGATTGAACCAGTGGACGACGCAGGCCGCCAGCCCCGCGAGCTTATAGAAGAGGTCCCCGCTCTTCAGATGGGTCAGTTCATGCAGCAGGATAAAGCGCAGCGCGTCCGGGTCTGCGGGCGCGTCGGGGAGCAGGACGCGGGGCCGCAGGAGCCCCACGAGCATCGGCGTGCCGGCGAGGGGGCACCGCTCCAGACGGACGGCGCGGCGGACGCGAAGCTCCTCCTTGCACGCGGCGAAGAGAGCGAGTGTCTCACGGTCCGCGACGGGGCGGCTCGTCCGCCGCAGGGCGCGGTGGAACCGGAGGGCCGCCCACGCGCGCTGCAAAAGCAGCGCGGCCGCGCCGCACGCCCACGCGAGCGCGGCCAGTTCCCGCCAGGAAAGCGGCGCGGATGCCGCCGCGGTTTCCGCGGCGGCCGTGGGCGGCCCCGCCGCGAAGCGCACCGCGGCAGCGGCGGGGGAGATCGCCTCCGATACGCCGGAGAGGGCGCCGGCGGGGAAGGGCAGCGTGACGGGCAGGAAGAAGAGCGCGAGCGCGACCAGCCAGATGTAGTAGCGCCACCGGGAGCCGAACTGCCGGCGGGTGAGGAAGGAGACGGCCAGGATGAGCGCCGAAACCGCCGCGCCGGTCAGCGAAAGGGGAAGGACGCGGGAAAAAAAGAACGCCGTCATTTTGTCCCCTCCCCGTCGAGCCAGCGGCGCAGCTCCTCGATCTCCGCGCCGGAGAGGGAGCCGGGGCTGCCGAGCGCGGCAAAGAAGCTCTGCACACTGCCGCCGTGCACCTCCCGCAGGAAGTCGCGCGTCTCCCCGGCGCGGTAGTCGGCCTCGCTCACCGCCACGCGGTAGAGGTTCTGACCGCCGTGTTTTTCGCAGGTGAGCATCCCCTTGTCGACGAGGCGGGTCAGGAAGGTGGAGACGGTCTGGATTTTCCAGCAGCGGCGTTCGGAGAACGCCTCCACCAGCCCGCCCGCCGTAACGGGGCCGCTGCGCGACCAAATCTCCTGCATGATCGTGAATTCGGAATCGGAAAGCCTGTTCATACGGTCACCCCCGGATTGGCTACTACAGCTTGTAGTAACCAAATCATACTACAAGCTGTAGTAGATGTCAACCCGGTACTGGAAATTTCCGGCGGGATATGCTACAATCTACTGGAATCATATCCTGATACGGAAAGTTGGAACGTCCATGCCGCTTGATCCGTCCCGGCCGCTGCTCTTTGACGGCGCGTTCGGCACCTATTATTATTCCCTCACGGGGGATGAAGCCCCCTGCGAGCTTGCCAACCTCACTTCGCCCGACACCGTCCTGCGCATCCATCGGGAGTATCTCGCGGCGGGGGCGCGCGCGGTCAAAACGAATACCTTTGCCGCAAACCCCGTTTCCCTTCCCGACCCGGAGCAGCTCTCCCGGGTGATCGCGGCGGGCTGGTCGCTCGCGGAACAGGCGGCCAAAGAAACCGGCGCGCGCGTCTTCGCGGATATCGGCGGCAACAACGCGGAAACCGCCCCCGGGGACTACCTGGCGGTCGCGGAACGGTTTCTGGAGCTCGGCGCGCGGGAATTCCTCTTTGAGACGCTCGCCTCCTTCGACGAGGTCCTGCCCGCGCTCGGGCTGATCCGGGATCGGGTCCCCGGCGCCGCGGTGTTCGTCTCCTTCGCGGTGTCCCAGGACGGCTATTCGCGCCGCGGCCACTACTGCCGCGTCCTGCTGGAGGCCGCGGAAAACTGCCCGCTGGTCGACGCCGCCGGTTTTAACTGCGCCTGCGGCCCGAGCCACATGGCGAACCTCCTGCGCAATCTCGGCCCGCGCCGAAAGCCGCTGATCGCGATGCCGAATTCCGGCTATCCCTCGTCGATCAACGGGCGCGTCCTGTTTGAGGATAACGCCGGGTACTTCGCGCAGAAGCTGGCCGCGCTCTATGAGGCGGGCGCGGAGATCCTGGGCGGCTGCTGCGGCACGACGCCGCGGCACATCGCGCTGGCCACGGAGGCGCTGGCCGCCGCGTCCCGTCCCGCGGGGACGGGACTGCCGGGGCCTTCGGTCCCCGGCCCGGGCGCTGCCGCGCCCGGCGGCGGCCGCCCCGGTGCGCGCCGCAAGACGATCGCGGTGGAGCTCGACCCGCCCTTCGACTACGACTGCTCCTTCATCCTCTCGGCCTCGGCCGAGCTCAGGCGCGGCGGCGTGGATTTCATCACGGTGACCGATTCGCCCCTCTCGCGCACGCGGGCGGACAGCCTGATGACGGCGGCCAAGATCAGGCGGGAGGCGGGGATCGAGGTGCTGCCGCACATCTCCTGCCGCGACAAGAACCACATCGCCCTGCGCGCGGGGCTGCTGGGCGCGGCGTTCGAGGGGATCTCGCACGTGCTTGTGGTGACGGGCGACCCG
>NZ_JAPJQF010000007.1:0-10506 GCF_030825285.1 Anaerotruncus massiliensis (ex Togo et al. 2026) | reverse complement strand
GCTGGGCGCGGCGTTCGAGGGGATCTCGCACGTGCTTGTGGTGACGGGCGACCCGGAGCAGCTCTCCCGGGTGATCGCGGCGGGCTGGTCGCTCGCGGAACAGGCGGCCAAAGAAACCGGCGCGCGCGTCTTCGCGGATATCGGCGGCAACAACGCGGAAACCGCCCCCGGGGACTACCTGGCGGTCGCGGAACGGTTTCTGGAGCTCGGCGCGCGGGAATTCCTCTTTGAGACGCTCGCCTCCTTCGACGAGGTCCTGCCCGCGCTCGGGCTGATCCGGGATCGGGTCCCCGGCGCCGCGGTGTTCGTCTCCTTCGCGGTGTCCCAGGACGGCTATTCGCGCCGCGGCCACTACTGCCGCGTCCTGCTGGAGGCCGCGGAAAACTGCCCGCTGGTCGACGCCGCCGGTTTTAACTGCGCCTGCGGCCCGAGCCACATGGCGAACCTCCTGCGCAATCTCGGCCCGCGCCGAAAGCCGCTGATCGCGATGCCGAATTCCGGCTATCCCTCGTCGATCAACGGGCGCGTCCTGTTTGAGGATAACGCCGGGTACTTCGCGCAGAAGCTGGCCGCGCTCTATGAGGCGGGCGCGGAGATCCTGGGCGGCTGCTGCGGCACGACGCCGCGGCACATCGCGCTGGCCACGGAGGCGCTGGCCGCCGCGTCCCGTCCCGCGGGGACGGGACTGCCGGGGCCTTCGGTCCCCGGCCCGGGCGCTGCCGCGCCCGGCGGCGGCCGCCCCGGTGCGCGCCGCAAGACGATCGCGGTGGAGCTCGACCCGCCCTTCGACTACGACTGCTCCTTCATCCTCTCGGCCTCGGCCGAGCTCAGGCGCGGCGGCGTGGATTTCATCACGGTGACCGATTCGCCCCTCTCGCGCACGCGGGCGGACAGCCTGATGACGGCGGCCAAGATCAGGCGGGAGGCGGGGATCGAGGTGCTGCCGCACATCTCCTGCCGCGACAAGAACCACATCGCCCTGCGCGCGGGGCTGCTGGGCGCGGCGTTCGAGGGGATCTCGCACGTGCTTGTGGTGACGGGCGACCCGCCGACGCAGACCGAGACGCGCGGCAGGGACGGAGTGTTCCATCTGAGCTCCTTCGATCTCATCTCCTACGTCCACAGCATGAATTCCGAGGTGTTTTCAAAGGCGCCCTTTGTGATCGGCGGGGCGCTCAATGTGAACGCGGTCAATTTCCCGCGGGAGCTGGAACGCGCGAAGAAAAAGCTGTCGCTCGGCGCGTCGGCGCTCTTTACCCAGCCGATCTTCAGCGACGCGGCGGTGGAGAACTTTCTGACCGCGCGCAGGGAGCTGGACTGCCGGCTTTTTGCGGGGATCCTGCCGGTTGCGGGATATAAAAACGCCCTCTTCCTCATCAACGAGGTGTCGGGCATTGAGATTCCGCCCCGGGTGGTGGAGGCGCTCCGGGACAAGACGCCGGAGGAGGCCGCGAAAATTTCCATCGCCTACAGTGCGGGCATTGCCCGGCGGGTATACGACGCGGCGGACGGGTTTTACATCATGACCCCGCTGCGCAAAATTGCGATCGTGCAGGGGCTGATCGAAGAAATCAGGAGGGAAGAAACATGATCTTAATCGGAGAGAAGCTCAACAGCTCGATCCCCAAAACCATGGAGGCGTTTTCGGCGCACGACGAGGCGGCGGTGATCGGCCTGATTCAGGCGCAGGCGGACGCGGGCGCGGAATATCTCGACGTCAACACGGCGATCTGCGGAGGGGAGGAGCTCGCGGCGATGCTCTGGGTGGTCGCGCTCATCCGGGAGCACTCCTCCTGCGGCATCATGATCGACACGGCGGACCCGGCGGTGATGGCCCAGGCGGTGCAGGCCGCTGCGGGGACGCCGCTCATCCTCAATTCGGCGACGCTGACCGACCGGTTCGACGAGGTGACGGCGCTCGCCCATTCGAGCGGCGCTTCGGTGGTGGGCCTGCCGATCGACGGCGAGATGCCCCACACCCTCGAGGAGAAATGCGAGAAGCTCGCCGCGCTTGTGGAAAAGCTGCGCAAGGCGGGCCTCCCCGACGAGCGCATCTATGCGGACGTGCTCATCGAGACGCTGGCCACCGACGGCGCGAGCGCGAAGAACGCGGTGGGCGCGGTCCAGTTCATGGCGCAGAACTACCCGGACGTCAGGACGACCTGCGGGCTTTCAAACATCTCGTTCGGCCTGCCCCGGCGTTCCCTCATCAACAGCGCCTTCCTCTCGGCGGCGATGATGGCGGGGCTTTCGAGCGCGATCCTCGACCCGGTGAGCCCGGCGATGCAGGACGCGCTGGCCGCCGCGAAGGTGGTCGCGGGACAGGACGACTACTGCATGGACTACATCACCCACATCCGCGGCGGAGAACTGTAACAAGGAGGAATCGATATGATTCGTTTCAACCACTTCAATTTCAACGTCCTCGACCTGCAAAAGAGCCTCGATTTCTACCGCGAGGCACTCGAGCTGGCCCCCGTGCGGGAGAAAAACGCGGCGGACGGCTCCTTCAGGCTCGTCTACCTCGGCGACGGGGAGAGCGACTTCACCCTCGAGCTCACCTGGCTGCGCGACCGGAAGGAGTCCTATGACCTCGGCGAGCTCGAATACCACCTCGCGTTCGTAACAGACCGGTTCGACGAGCTGCACGAAAAGCACGCGCGGATGGGCTGCATCTGCTTTGAAAACCCCGGCATGGGCATCTATTTCATCCACGACCCCGACGGCTACTGGATCGAGATCGTGCCACAGAGATAAAGAAAGGGAGGCGGACCGTGAGGTCCGCCTCCCTTTTTGCCGCAGGCTCAGGGCAGCTCGGCGAAAATCGTCGTCGCATAGCCCTTGGTGACGCCGCCCCGCTCGGAGACATAGACGCCGATCCCCACATGGGTGAAGTTCGGCCGGATGATGTTGTCGTAATGGCTGGGGCTGTTCAGCCACCGGTCCATATAGAAGTCCGCCGAATAGGCGTTGTCGACGCTGGGGTCGTCGTACTCGGTCATGCAGAGGTTTTCGCCCGCCGCCGCGAACTTGACCGGCACGTCCTCGGTGATGACGGTGCTCCATGAATCCCCGTTGGGCCGGGTGTGGTCCCAGTGACCGGTCTTGCAGAGCTCCCGGCTGCGGATGCGCGCCGCCGACTGCAAATCGCCGTCCATCTTGACCGGGTCGAGCCCTTCGGCCTCGCGCTCCTCATTGATGAGCGCGAGCAGGTCCTTCTCCACCTCGCTGCGGAAGTTCATGCCCGAGACCTTTGTGGTGGTTTTCTGCGCGGCTTTCTGTTCCGCGGCTTCCTTCTCCGCCGCCTCTTTCGCGGCCTGCTCGGCGGCTTCCTTCGCGGCCTGTTCCGCCGCGGCCTGCTCGGCGGCTTCCTTCGCGGCCTGTTCCGCCGCGGCCTGTGCGGCTGCTGCCTGCGCGGCGGCCTGCTCCGCCGCCGCTTTCTCGGCCGCTTCCCGCGCGGCCTGCTCCGCGGCGGCGATCTCTTCGGGTGTGGGCGCCGGAGGCGCGATGGAGGAGACCTCCGCCGGTTCCGATGAGGCCGCTTCAGAGGAGGCTTCCGACGAAACCTCGGAGGAGGCGTCGGAAGAGACGGCCGAGGAGGCCTCCGAAGAGGAGATTTCCGAGGAAACGGCCTCGGAGGAGACGTCCGCCGGGGCGGGGTTTTCCGATTCCGCGGCGGGCGCGCCGCAGCCGGACAGCAAAACGAGAAACGCCACGAAGACGGCCAGTTTTTTCATATCCAGGACTCCTTTGGGAATGGAGTGCCGCGCACCCGGAAAAGGGGAGCGGTCCTGCTTTTATCCTAACACAAACTTCCACGCGGTTCAATGGAAGATCCCGTAATTTTTCCCCGGATACAAAACGTCCCCATCCGGTTGGGATGGGGACGTTTTTTAAGAAAAGGAGAGAAAGAAAAGGGAGGAGTAAGTTTGTTAAATATCTAACGTCTTTGTACGACTTTATCTTACCACCGGGGCGGGAAAAAATCAAGAGGAAATTGTTAAAAAAATATCATTTATTTGTGAAAAAACTGTGTCGCCCCGGCGCGGTTGAAAAAGACGCGCTGTGCATGTATAATGAAAGGCGGAAAAGAGCGAAAAAGGGGGATGCGCGGTGAAAAAGGTGCTGCTGCTGGCGACGGGGGGGACGATCGCGTCCCGGCCGGGCGAGAGCGGGCTCGAACCGGAGCGCGCGCCCGCCGAACTGCTGCGCGCGGTCGGTGAGCTGGAGCCGTGGTACGACGTCACCTACCGCGGCATCCTGAACCTGGACAGCTCGAACATCCAGGCGGAGGAGTGGCAGCTCATCGCGCGCAGCGTCTATGACGCGTTGGAGGATTATGACGGTATCGTCGTCACCCACGGCACCGACACGATGGCCTATACAGCTTCGGTCCTTTCCTTCATGCTCCAAAACCTGCAAAAGCCGGTCGTCCTGACCGGCTCCCAGCTGCCGGTCGGCACCCCGCTGTCCGATGCGCGCAGCAACCTCGCCACCGCGCTGGCCGCCGTGGACAGCGACGTGCGCGGCGTGAGCATCGCCTTCAACCACAAGATCATCCGCGGCTGCCGCGCCGTCAAGGTGCGCACGATGGGCTTCGACGCGTTCGAGAGCGTCAACAGCCCCGACCGCGGCGAAATCCTTGCGAGCGGCGTGCGCCTTTACGGACGCCGCCAGCCGCCCGCGGACGGTCCCTGCGTCCTGAAGGGCCGGCTATGCAACGACGTCTTCCTGCTCAAGCTCATCCCCGGCACCAACCCCCGCGTCTTCGACAGCCTGCTCGGCCTCCAATACCGGGGCGTGGTGCTCGAGGCGTTCGGCGCGGGCGGGCTCCATTTCATCCGGCGCGACCTCTCCGCCGAGGTGCGCCGCCTTGTGGAGAACGGCGTCTCGGTCGTGGTTTGCAGTCAGTGCCTCTATGAGGGCAGCGATTTTTCCATCTACGAGGTGGGCCGCAAAATCCTCGACACCGGCGTCATCCAGAGCCGGGACATGACCACCGAGGCCGCCGTCACCAAGCTGATGTGGGCGCTCGGCCAGACGGACGACCCCGCCGGGGTGCGGCGGATCTTTGAAACCAACTATGCGGGGGAGATCACCCTGTAAGGAGGAAGGATTTTTGGAACTGCTGTTTTCCTCGTCCACGGCGCTCATCGCGCTGTTCGCGGCGGTCTGCCTCCTCGGCGCGCTCCATCTCTGGCGCGACCGGATGCCCGCCGCCCTGCGCGTCGCGCTCGGAATCCTGCTCGTGCTCATCGTGCTCGGCTTTTTCGGCGCGCTCTGCTGGACGATCGCTACCGGCGGAAACCTTTAAAGGTTTCCGCCGGTAGCGGGACCCGGGGGGACCTTTCGGGAAAGTTCCCCCCCGGACCCCCTTCAAAGCGTTTGGTTCAGGCCGGCCGCCCCGCCCTTGGCCCTCCCGCCGTCCGTGCGGGAGGGCTTCTTTCGTGCCGCCGGACGGCTCGCCGGGGACGCGGGGGCGGCGGAAAACAACGCCCTCCGGGCGTTTGTGCGAAAGCTCCGCTTTCGCGCACGCGCGGCCCCGCCGCGCGGTTTTCCGCCCGCCCCGCCCCTTCCGCCGTACGAAGACACGGGTGGGGGGGCGGCTTTCGCGGCGCCCCCTCCCGGTTTTCACGCGGATTATTCCACGGTGACGCTCTTGGCGAGGTTGCGGGGCTTATCGACGTCGCAGCCGCGCAGGACGGCGGTGTGGTAGGCCAGCAACTGGAGCACAATCACACCGACGACCGGCATGAACAGGTCGTCGAGCGCGGGCAGGTCGAGCCGCTTGGAGTAGATTTCCGGATCGACCTCGAGCCCCTGCTTGCAGACGAGCAGGACGTCGGCGCCGCGGCTGTGCACCTCCTTGATGTTGCTGACCATCTTGGGCAGCAGCGTCTCCTGGGTGGCGACCGCCACGACCGGGACGCCCTCGGTGACGAGGGAGATGGTGCCGTGCTTGAGCTCGCCCGCCGCGTACGCCTCGCAGTGGATGTAGCTGATCTCCTTGAGCTTGAGGGAGCCCTCCATCGAGAGGGCATAGTCGAGCCCCCGCCCAAGGAAGAAGAGGTCGCGCAGCGATTCGTAGCGCTTGATGTACTCCTTGATCTCCACATTGAGGCCGAGCACATCCTTGGTGGTTTCGATGGCGTCCAGCAGGCCGGAGGTGAGCTCGCGCGCCCGCGCGTCGTCGACGGCACGGTTGGCGAGCGCAAGCCGAATGGCGATGAGGTACATCACCGAAAGCTGCACCGAATACGCCTTTGTGGAGGCGACGGCGATTTCGGGGCCCGCGAAGGTGCGGATGACGTAGTCCGCCTCGCGCGCGATGGACGAGCCGGTGACGTTGACGACGGCGAGGGTGGTCGCGCCGCGTTCCCGCGCGAGGCGCAGGGCCGCGAGGGTGTCGGCCGTCTCGCCCGACTGGGAGATGAGCAGCACGAGGGAGTGCTTGCCGAGGATGGGATCACGGTAGCGGAACTCGGACGCGATGTCGCACTCGACGGGGATGCGCGCCAGCCGCTCGATGAGGTTTTTCCCGATCATGCCCGCGTGCATGGCGGTGCCGCAGGCCACAATGGAGATCGTGTCGAACTGCCGCCAGAACCCCTCGGGGATGTCGTCCTGCGCCTCGAAGGAGGGCAGGCCGTCGGAGATACGCGGATGCACCGTGTCGGCGAGCGCGCGGGGCTGCTCGTAGATCTCCTTGAGCATGAAGTGGTCGTAGCCGCCCTTCTGCGCCTGCTCGACCGACCATTCGGCGGTCAGCATCTGGAGCTTTGCGGGGGAGCCGTCCGGCTCGAAGAGGGAGATGCCCTCCCGGTCGATGCGCACGATCTGTTTTTCCCCGATCAGCGCGTAGCGCCGGGAATAGGGCAGGATGGCGGGGACGTCGGAGGCGATGAAGGTCTCTCCCTCGCCTGCCGCCGCGATAAGGGGGCTGCCCAGCCGGGTGGCGTACACCTCGCCGGGGCGGTCCGCGAAGAGGATCGCAAAGGCGTAGGAGCCCTCGAGGATGGCCTGCACCTCGGAGATCGCGGCGATGGGGTCCCCGTGGTAGAGGGAATCGATGAGCTTCGCGGCGACCTCGGTGTCGGTGCGCGAGAGGAAATCATACCCCTCGCCGAGCAGCCTGGAACGCAGCTGCTGATAGTTTTCGATGATGCCGTTATGCACCAGCGAAAGCTTTTCGGTGGCGTGGGGGTGGGCGTTTACGTCGGAGGGCTCCCCGTGGGTGGCCCAGCGGGTGTGCCCGATGCCGCAGCCGCCCGCCAGCCCGGGATGCTCCGCCTTCAGCCGGTCGGCCAGGTTTTGCAGGCGGCCCTTCGCCTTGACGGTGACGATGCCGTCTCCGTCAAAGACCGAGACGCCGGCGGAGTCGTAGCCGCGGTATTCCAACCCCGAAAGGGTATCAAGAAGGACGCTGACGGCTCTTTTGCCGCCGGCGTAACCAACAATTCCGCACATAGGTACCTTTCTTTCCCGCGCGGCAATCCGTTCTGTAAAGGGCCCCGTCCGCGCCGCGCGATGCGGCCGGGCGCCCGGTGAAAATTTCAGATTCGACTTCCTGCCCTCCTGCCTGTCGATCCGGTTGCCCGGAAGTTTTCAGGATGGCTGCGCTCGGAAGCAAAACGGGGAGGCACCCGCCGAACAATTTCGATTAACCTCCCACCTCGTCAACCGCCGGAGCGGTTCTGGCGCTTGCGTATAACGGTCTTGGCTGTCTGTCACCTCCCTGCGTAAAATTTCCCCTGCCCTCCTTTCCGATGATTTACTGGAATTATAGCAAACTTCCCCTGGAAACACAAGCAATCCATTCTATGCGGATTTACGCGCGGATGCTACAAACGGCGTGGATTTTGCGGGGAAACCGTGTTAAAATGGGAGGGAATCTGAAAGAAACCGGAGGCGGGAGGATGGTCTATCTCATCGAAGCGGGGGAGCTGCGCCCCGACCGGCCGGACGCGGCGGGAAAACGGGTGTGCGTCACGGATTTTTCCGCGCTGGCAGAGGCGGCCGGGGTCCTCGGGGAGGATGTGCACATCCTTGAAGGGTGTCTGCGGGGCGGGATGTCCAAGTACGAAAGCCATGAACGGTTTGATTACCTTTCGGTGTCTGTGTGCGACGCGCGCGACCCGCTCGCGCCGCCCGTGCGCCTGTGCGCCTTCCTGACAAAGGACGCGCTGGCGATCCTGTCGGACGGTACGGGCGAGACGGGGAAGGCGCTCGCCGGGCTCTGTGTGCCGGGGACGCGCTACGGGGAACCCGCCCGGCTGATCTGCGCCTGCCTCGACCGGCTCACCGCCGACGACTATCTCGCGCTTGAATCGATCGAGCGGGAGGTCACGGGGCTGGAGGAGGCGCTGCTTTCCTCCCGGAATCATGACTATTGCATCAGGGAGATCGCCGGACTGCGCCGCCGCCTGATGGCGCTCAAAAGCTATTACGAGCACCTGATCGCCATCTGCGAAGGGGTGCGGGAGAACGAAAACGGCGTGGCGGACAAGCATACGCTGCGCGCCTTCCGCCTGCTGGAGCAGCGGGCGGCGCGGCTGGGAAACAGCGTACTCAACCTGCGCGACTATGTCACCCAGGTGCGCGAGGCGTACCAGGCGCAGGTGGACATCGACTTGAACAAGATCATGAAGGTCTTTACCGTCATCACGGCGATCTTCCTGCCGCTGACACTCGTAGCGGGCTGGTACGGCATGAATTTCAAGATGCCCGAATACGGCTGGCGCTTCGGCTACCCGCTGGTGATTGCGGGGAGCCTTATGGTGGTGGCGGCGCTGCTCATTTACTTCAAACGGAAAAAATGGTTTTAAGGGAGGCGGATGGATTTGCTGATCGATCTGAGCGTCAAGGTGACGCGCCAGGCGGACAAGGACGCGCACGGGAATGAGAAGCAGGTGTCCTTCGGGCATCTGGGGACCCACTTCGACGTGATGGACAAGGAGTTCCCGCTCGCGTTCACCCGGCGGGAGGGCATCGCGTTCGACGTGTCGGACGTGGAGGGGCGCGACATCGGGACGCGGGACGTCGACCTCGCGCCGGTGGAGGCGGGGATGTTCGCCGCTTTCCGTACCGGCTTCATCGAGCGGGAACCCTACGGCACCCGCGCCTATTTCACCGGGCATCCGCAGCTTTCCGACGCGCTCATCGACGCGCTGCTGGAAAAGGGCGTGTCGATCATCGGCGTCGACTGCGCCGGTGTGCGGCGCGGCGGAGAGCACACCCCCAAGGACCAGTACTGTGCCGACCGGGGGGTGTTCATCATTGAAAACCTCTGCAATCTCGGAGAACTGCTCGGCGGGGAGAAGACGGCGCGGTTTGTCGCACGGACCTTCCCGGTCAATTTTGACGGGATGACCGGTCTGCCCTGCCGGGTGGTCGCGGAGGTGGACGATGGTTGACATCAACCGCTGGACGGCGGATTTTATCGATAAGCTGCGCGCCGAGTTCGGGGAACGCCTGCGCTTTGCGGGGCTGCAGGGGAGCTACCGGCGCGGGGAGGCCACCGAGAAGAGCGACATCGACATGGTGGTCGTGCTCGACGGGCTGACGCCCGCGGACCTTTCGCGGTACCGTGCGCTCGTCCGGGAGATGCCCGAGGCGGACAAGGCCTGCGGCTTTCTCTGCGGGACGATGGAATTGCAGGCATGGCCCGCGCATGACCGTCTTCAGCTCTGGTACGACACCCGCCCTCTGTTCGGGAGCTTGGACGGGCTCGTTTCGCCGCCCGGCGGCGGGGACGTGCGGCTCGCTCTGCGCGTGGAGGCGGCCAACCTCTACCACGCGGCCTGTCACAGCTATGTATTCGGAAGCGCGGACGACCTGCCCGCGCTGGAAAAGGGCGCGTTTTTCCTGCTGCGCACAAAATGTCTCGCAAAGACCGGAATCTATGCCGCCGACCGCCGGGAGCTCCGCTCCCTGGCCGGGGAGGAGGGCCGCGCGGTGCTGGAGGCGCGGGGCGCCGCCGATGAACGGTTTGCGCGCCTCATCGGCTGGTGCGCGGGGATTCTGGAGCATTTGGAGCCCGCCCCATAGGAGGATTCTTAGGATTTTCGCCCCGGGTGATTTGGATTTGCCGCGCTGCGCCCGGCGGGGCTTCTTCTTAGGTTTTCCGCCCGGGGGACGGAAGGCTTTTTTCGCGCCCCTCCGGGGCGCTCCAGATGTGCCGCCTTTGGCGGCGGGGATTGCCGGGACCCGCCCCGGCGGGCGGGCCGACTTCTTGCGCGCCCAAGAAGTCGGCGGAAGAAGGGCGCTCAAGGGGGGCTCACTTGAAGAAGGTGGGGGCGCAAAGCTCGCCCCCCTTGAGAATCCCCCCACCGCTCACGTCCAGCCAGCCGCGAGTAGAAGGCTGGTACCGCTACACCCAATAATCCTGCTGTCGGATGGCTCGCCGAGGACACACGGCGGAAAACAACGCCCGTTCCGGGCGTTCGCGCGCCCTGCGCGCGTGCGCGGCGTAGCCGCGCAGTTTTCCGCCTCCCCGTGGGCGCTGCG
>NZ_JAPJQF010000064.1:0-13253 GCF_030825285.1 Anaerotruncus massiliensis (ex Togo et al. 2026) | reverse complement strand
CGAAAAATCCCGGCGTTTTGAAAAAACGCCGGGACTTTTCTCACCCGCCGCCTTTGAAAAGGCGGGCGAAACTTTTGGCTATTGTGAATCAGGCGTTCCGCTCGCCGCGGCGAGCGGAGCGGGGCTCCGCCGCCTTTAAAAAGGCGGGCGAAACTTTTTATTTATGATATTTCGCGTTCGCGTTGATCGAGAAGGCGCGGTAAAGCTGCTCGAGCAGCAGCACCCGCGCGAGCTGGTGCGGGAAGGTCATCGGCGACATCGACAGCCGCAGCGAGGCGGCGTCCTTCACCGCGTCGGAGAGCCCGTGGGAACCGCCGATCACAAATGCAAGGCTCCCCGCGCCCGACGCGGCCGCCCGCGCGAGGTAGTCCGCCAGCTCCTCGGAGGAGAGCGTCTTCCCCTCGATGCACATCGCCACCACCCGCGCGCCCTTCGGGATCTTCTCGAGGATGCGCTCCCCTTCCTTCTCCACGCAGATGCGAATCTGCGCGGGCGAGGGGTTCTCCCCCAGCCGGTATTCGTCGACCTCCACGACCGACGCCCGGCTCCACAGCCCCAGCCGCTTTACATATTCCGCGCAGCCGTCGCGCATCCACGCCTCCTTGAGCCTGCCGACCGCGATCACCTGCACCGCGATCACAGCACCACCATCTCGGACGGGCCCGACCGCGACGCGACCGTCAGCGTGAAGTCGATCCCCTCCCGCATCCCGCCCGCCGTCAGCGCGCAGTAGGACGCCTGGTAGGCGTTTTCGGGGGTGTTGCTGTTCTGCGATAGGTGCCCCAGCACAAAGCGGGTGCTCCCCGTGCGGACCAGCTCGATCAGCTCCTGCGCGCAGACTTCGTTCGAGAGATGCCCCGTGTTGGAGGCGATCCGCCGCTTCAGATAGTAGGGGTAGTCGCACGCGCTGAGCATCCCCGGCTCATAGTTCGATTCGAGCATCACAAGGTCGCAGCCCCGCAGCATCTGCGCGACGTTTTCGCTTATGTATCCCATGTCGGTGGCGACCGCCAGCCGCCGCCCGTCAGGGGTCCGGATCCGGTACCCGACGCTGTGCGCGCTGTCGTGCGGCGTGTCGAAGCTGTCGATCTCAAGCGAACCGACCGTCAGGCGCGTCCCCGGCTCCACCGGATGCGCCTCCTGCCCCGGGACGAGCACTCCGTCCCACCGCAGCCGCTCGAGCACCTCAGGCGTGGCGTAGAGGGGCACGCCCAGCTTTTTGAGGAGCACCCGCAGGCCGCTCACATGGTCGGTGTGCTCGTGGGTGACGAGCACCGCGCCGATCGAGCGCGGCTCGATGCCGCGGGACTCCATCGCCGCCAGCAGCTGCTTGCAGGAGCGCCCCGCGTCGACGAGCACCGCCGAGTCGGAGGCGGCGATATAGGTGCTGTTCCCGCTGGAACCGGAGAACAGCGTGCAAAACCGGGCCATAGGCATCCTCCCGAAACGAATTTGGATAAGGAAAACGGCCGGCTCAAAAAACAGCCGGCCGGAAATCAGAGCGCAGCCTTGAGCTCTCCGTCGGGGAGCACGACCTTGCGGATATTGGCGCCGAGCGCCTCGAGCTTTTCCACGATATTTTCGTAGCCCCGCTCGATGTGCTCGATGTCCTCGATCTCGGTGACCCCGTGGGCCGCCATCGCGGCGATCAGCACCGCCGCGCCCGCGCGCAGGTCGACCGCGCGCACCGGGGCGGCCGTCAGCCGGGGCACGCCCTCGACGACCGCGACCTTGCCGTCCACCTGGATCTGCGCGCCCATCCGGCGCAGCTCGTCGACATAGCGGAAACGGTTGTCCCACACGCCCTCGGTCACGATGCTCGTCCCGTTCGCCATCGAGAGCAGCGCGGTCATCTGCGGCTGCATGTCGGTCGGGAAGCCGGGATGGGGCATCGTCTTGAGGTTGACCTTGGAGAGCTCCCCCTCGCGCGTCACGCGGATCGAGTCGTCGTATTCGGTGACCTCCGCGCCCGCCTTCTCGAGCTTTTCGGTGATCGCCTCGAGGTGCTTGGGGATGACGTTTTTGACGAGCACGTCCCCGCCGGTCGCCGCGGCGGCGACCATATAGGTGCCCGCCTCGATCTGGTCGGGGATGATCGAATAGGTGGTCCCGTGCAGGATGTCCACCCCGTGGATTTTGATGACGTCGGTGCCCGCGCCGCGGATGTCCGCGCCCATCGAGTTGAGGAAGTTGGCCAGGTCGACGATGTGGGGCTCCTTGGCGCAGTTTTCGAGGATGGTGATCCCCTTGGCCTTGACCGACGCGAGCATGACGTTGATCGTCGCGCCGACCGACACCACGTCGAAATAGATGTGCGCGCCGAGCAGCATGTCCGCTTTCGTGTTGATCATGCCGCTGTCGATCGAGACGGTCGCGCCGAGCGCCTCGAACCCCTTCATGTGCTGGTCGATCGGGCGGACCCCGAAATTACACCCGCCCGGCATCGAGACGCTCGCCCGGTTGCAGCGGGAGAGCAGGGTGCCCAGCAGGTAGTAGGAGGCGCGCATATACCGCGCGAGTTCATAGGGGACGACCGGCTCGGTGATGTAGGTGGTGTCCACCTCGACGGTGGTGCGGTCGAGCATCCGCACCGACGCGCCGAGCGCGCGCAGGATCTTGAAGAGCATCGTGATGTCGCTGATGTTGGGGATATTTTCAATGACGCATTTGCCCTGCGCCAGGATCGTCGCCGGAATGATCGCAACGGCCGCGTTCTTCGCGCCGCTGATGGTGACCTCGCCGCAAAGCCGGGTGTCGCCCTGCACAATAAACTTTTCCATCTTGACCGCCTTCTCCGCGCGCGCCACACATTTTTTCAAAGCCGCGCCCCGGCTTCACGCGCGTCCGGCCGGGGCGAAGAGGATTCCCTGTCAAAAGGTTGTCCGCCGCGCCGAAGCGCGCGGCAAACAGATGCGCGGCAAAGGCGCATTTCAATACATATAGTATATCACCGCATCACACAAAATAAAAGAGGAATTTTTGTGATGATTCTTAAAATCCGGCTCGATTTTTGCCGGAAGATGGCAAAAACGCGCCCCGCGCGCTGGAAAGCGCGCGGGGCGCGTGCGTCCGCGGGAAATTTAACCATAGAGGTAGGGGGCCGCGTCGACCGGCGTACCGTTGACGCGGATCTCGAAGTGCAGGTGCGGGCCGTAGGCGTTGCCGGTCGCGCCGATGGCGGCGATCGTCTCGCCCTGGGAGACCTGCTGCCCGGCGGAGACGTAGAGCGCGCTGCAATGCGCGTAGAGGGACTGCATCCCGCCGCCGTGGTCGATAACGACGCAGTAGCCGTAGAGTCCGCGCCAGCCGGACGCGACGACGGTGCCGTCGGCCGAGGCGAGGACGGGGCTGCCGTAGCAGCCGCTCCACGAGATGTCGGAGCCCGTGTGGCCCCAGTACCCGAGGAAGCCCGGGTTGATCGAGCCGGCGATCGTCGGCCACTGGAAGGCGCCGGAGGCCACCCTGCCGCTCGAATCCTTGGGGATGACCTTGAGCGGGCGGTTGCCGCCCACGACGACGATCTGGTTGACCGGCTCCTTGACGATGGTGGTGTTGAGGATGTTGCGGTCGGTCTCGACGCCGTCGGTCATGACGATCTCGGCGGTCACCTCGCGCACGCCCTTTTCGCCCTGCTGGACGATCTGGTAGTAGCCGATGTCGTGGTCGGGGTCGGTGCGCTGGGTGATCTCGTATTCGAGCTCCTCCTCATACCGGATCGTCTCGGTCACCTTGACGCCCAGGTAGGGCACCGAGTTCGCGATCAGCAGCTCGTCGCCCGGGAAGAGGCTCACGTCGACGCCCGGGTTCATCGCCTTGAGCTCGTCGAGCGTGATGCCGTTTTTGGCCGCAATCTTCAGCGGGTCGTCGCCGCTGACCACCGTGTAGATCTTCTTGCCGCGCTCCTCCTTGTCGAGCAGCGAGCGGATCTCCTCGAGCGAACGGATCGAGCCGTTCGGGCCGGAGGGATAGAGGCCCTGCTTGACCTCCACCTTCTTCACGAACTGGATGCTCGTGCTCTCCTCCATGTCGGAGGTGCGGTAACGCTCCTTCATCTCATAGAGCAGGTCGAGCAGCCCGTCCCCGTCGGTGACGGCGCCGATGTAGGTCCCATCGATATAAAGCCCCGTCGCCTCTTCGACCGCGAAGCCGTCGGGATTGTTCTCGCTCCGGCTCACCGCGCGGATCAGGCGGTTGGTCAGCTCGTCCGCGTCGAGCAGCTGGCTCGGGTCGGCCGTGTGCACGAACCGCCCCATGAACCTGCTGAACGGGTCGCGGGTGACGGGCGTCAGCTCAAAGCGCGGACGGATCGTCTTGGCCTGCTCCTCCGCCTCTTCGGCGGCCTGCTCGGCCTCCTGGACCTCGTTGGTGTCCTCCTCCTCGGCGGTCGGGTCGGCGACGAGCACGTCGCCGAGGATCATACGCTCCTTCATGTCCTTCTCCGCCTCGGTGAACACCGTCTCGTTGGAGACGTAGCCGATGTCGACGCCGTTGTATTCGACGTGCAGCGCGAGCTGGAAGCCGGCGAAATAGCGGACGGTGAAGTAGAGCAGCACGCACGCCGCGATGGGCGCGGCATAGTTGAGCAGCGTCCGGAAGATTCGCCACAGCCGCTTCAGCCAGAACCCGGCGGCGTTCAGGACGACGTTGGCGACGTTGCGGGAGGTGCCGTATCGCCGCGCGTTGTCGACCGCCTTGGAAAATCCCCGGCACTGCTCGCGCAGCTCGGTCAGCGGCGAGACGAGGTCCCGCCAATAGCCGCGCAGACGGGCGCGCAGACGGTTGAAGTACTTGCGGCGGCGGGCGGCGGCCTCCTCCTCCATCCGGTGGAAGCCGTGCGCCACATGCCGCCGTTTGGCGCGGGTCGTGCGCAGCAGCTGGATGCCCACAAAATAGCAGTAGGCGTAAAAGGCGTTTGCCGCCCTGAACCAGAGGCGCTTGACCGACCGGACGAAGGGGCTCTCCGCCCTTTGGGCGGGCGGCGGCTCCGCGCCGTCCTCCGCCTCCCCGGGCGGCTCCGCGCCGTCCTCCGTTCCGGAGGCGGCCTCCCCGGCGGGAGGGGACGGTTCCCCGGCGGGCGCGGCGAGCTCCTCGAGCTCACCGGAGGGGGCCGCTTCTTCCGGTTCCGCTTCCGCCAGTTCGCCGAGCGGGGAATCGTCCGGCTCCGGTACGGAATCGTCCGGCATCTTGTCGTATGGCGCCAAG
The DNA here is from genome assembly GCF_030825285.1 of Anaerotruncus massiliensis (ex Togo et al. 2026). Taxonomy (NCBI): domain Bacteria; kingdom Bacillati; phylum Bacillota; class Clostridia; order Eubacteriales; family Oscillospiraceae; genus Anaerotruncus; species Anaerotruncus massiliensis (ex Togo et al. 2026). The sequence goes on along the minus strand of NZ_JAPJQF010000064.1, from coordinate 8,051 downwards.
CAGGCCACCTCCTTCCCGTGGATTCGCCGGGCCCCGGCGCGTCTTGCGCGAAGGCCGCACTTCACAGCGCCCCCGTGAAAAACACGGGGACCGGAAGCATGTCGTAGGGTAATATTGTACTATAAATCCGCGTTTTAGGCAAGTATCTGCCGGAAACGCGTGCTACCTGTATAGTTAACACGATTTATGTGGCGGTAGTTTCGACAGTCTGTGAATATTCTGTGTACGGCCGGAAATCTCAGGAAACCCGTCCGCCGCCCAAAGCCTCGGCGCGATTCCCCGCGCGGGAAGCCGGCCGACGCCGGGCGGCAAAAAAGCAGCCGCTCGCGCGGCTGCTTTTTCATGCGGTTCCGTCTGTTCAGTTGGCCTTGGAGTCGACCTCGGCCTTCGCCTTTTCGAGGAACGCCTCGAGGGACATTGTGGTCGTCTTGCCGTCGCGGCGGTCGCGCACCGCGACCTCGCCCGCCTCGGCCTCCTTGCCGCCGAGCACGAGCATATAGGGGATCTTCTGGAGCTGCGCCTCGCGGATGCGGTAGCCGACCTTCTCGTTGCGGCTGTCCGTCTCGACGCGCAGTCCCGCGGCGGTGAGCGCGTCGGAAACCTTTTGCGCGTAGGGGATGTGCTCGTCGGTCACGGGCAGGACCTTGACCTGCACCGGCGCGAGCCAGAGCGGGAACGCGCCCGCGTAGTGCTCGGTGAGGATGCCGATGAACCGTTCGATGCTGCCGAGCGCGGTGCGGTGGAGCATGACCGGGCGGTGCTTCTCGCCGTCCTTGCCGGTATAGGTGAGGTCAAACCGCTCGGGCATCTGGAAGTCGAGCTGGATGGTGCCGCACTGCCAGGTGCGCCCGATGCAGTCGCGCAGGTGGAAGTCGATCTTCGGGCCGTAGAAGGCGCCGTCCCCCTCGTTGACCGAGTAGGGCTTGCCGTTCTTCTCCAGCGCGTTCCGGAGCGCCTCCGTCGCCATGTTCCACTGCTCCTCGGTGCCCATCGAGTCCTCCGGACGGGTGGACAGCTCGAGGAAGTATTCAAATCCGAACACCTTATAGATGCTGTCGATCAGGTCCATGACGCCGAGGACCTCCTCCTCGATCTGCTCGGGGGTCATATAGATGTGGGCGTCGTCCTGGGTGAAGCAGCGCACCCGCATGAGCCCGTGCAGCGCGCCGGACAGCTCGTGGCGGTGCACGATGCCCAGCTCGGCCATCCGCTCGGGCAGGTCGCGGTAGGAGTGGAGCTTGCGCTTGTAGACGAGCATGCCGCCCGGGCAGTTCATCGGCTTGATCGCGAAGTCGCGGTCGTCGATCTTGGTGGTGTACATGTTGTCCTTATAGTGGTCCCAGTGGCCCGAACGGTGCCACAGCTCCTCCGAGAGGATCAGCGGGGTGCGGATCTCCTCATAGCCGCGCTGGCGGTGCAGTTCGCGCCAGAAGCTCTCCAGCGTGTTGCGCAGCACCATGCCCTTGGGGAAGAAGAAGGGGAAGCCGGGGCCCTCCTCGTAGATGTCGAAGAGGTCGAGCTCGCGGCCGAGCTTGCGGTGGTCGCGGCGCTTGGCCTCCTCGAGCATGTTGAGGTAGCTTTCCAGCTCGCTCGCCTTGGGGAACGCGATGCCGTAGACGCGGCAGAGCATCCGGTTGTTGCTGTCGCCGTGCCAGTAGGCGCCGGTGCTCTGCACGAGCTTGATCGCCTTGAGGGGCGCGACGCTCATCAGATGCGGGCCGGCGCACAGGTCGGTGAAGTCGCCCTGCTTATAAAAGCTGATCTTCTCCCCCGCGCCCGAGTGCTTGTCAATGAGCTCGAGCTTGTAGGGCTGGTCCTTCATGAGCTCCTTCGCGTCGGCGGGGTCGAGCTCGAACCGCTCGAGCTCCTCCCCCGTCTTGACGATCGCCGTCATCTCCTTTTCGATCTTGGCGAGGTCCTCGGGGGTGAAGGGCTTTTCGACGTCGAAATCGTAGTAGAAGCCGTTTTCGACGGCGGGTCCGATCGTGTATTTCGTGTCGGGGTAGAGGTGCATGACCGCCTGCGCCAGCACGTGGGAGGCGGTGTGCCAGAAGGCGTGCTTGCCCTCCGGGTCGTCGAAGGTGAGGATTGCGAGGGTGCAGTCCTCCGTGAGCGGGGTGCGCAGGTCGACGGCCTTCCCGTCGACCCTGGCCGCGCAGGCCGCCTTATAGAGGCCCGCGCCGAGGCTCTTTGCCACTTCCGCGGCGGTCGTGCCGGATTCAAACTCCTTGACGACGCCGCCTTTCAACGTTACGTTTATCATAGTCCCTGCTTCCTTTCTATCCGAGGTTATTTTACGCATAAAAAAAAGCCCTCATCCCCCAAAAGACGGGATGAAGGCTCTGCTCCACGGTTCCACCCGAATTGCGCGAAAAACCGCGCCGCTCGACGATCGGTAACGGGATCGGCCGGCGTGCTCGTCGCACGCGCTCGGGGGGCGGTCGTCCATTCGCGGCGCGTGAAGCGGCTTTCAGCTTGAACCGCTTCTCTCTGTGGCGCGCCCTTGCGCCGGGACGTTCCCCGTCAACGCTGTTGGGGATGTTCTGCTTTACAGATTATCTTAGCACGCCGCCGCGCGGCTGTCAACCGTTCTTTCGCAATGGAACGGATTTACTTGGCGAGCGGGAGGATTTCGCAGATTGCACACAATTTCTCTCCGCTCCTACTTTCTACTACTTTATCCGATTTCCCCACCGCCGAAGGATTTTGTGATATGATCTTTGGGAGGCGGGCTGTCAAATACCAACAAATACCCTGTATTTACAAGCTCTCCGCTTGTCTACAAGCTGCGTATGCCGTGATATGATAAATGTGGCGCACCAAATGCGCGGTTCCATTCGCTGTTCCCCGCTTGGGGAACACGATAAAATAAAAGGCAAGATAACGTTTACCATAAACCAAAAATTTCTCATCTATGCTCTGTTGGGCTTTTATCCTAAAATGAAGGTGTCAAAAAAAAGGGAGGAGGCGTTTTCCATGCCGTTTACACCCCGGCAGACAAAGGGCAGGGAAAAGTCCTTCTACAAGACCCTTTATCTGGCGGAACAGCTGATCCGGGAGGTCGAGCGGATCGCCTCGGAATATGACACGAGCTTCAATAATGTCGTCGTCAGCATGATCGAATACAGCTTGCAGAACGAGGGAACGAACCCCGGAATGGAGGAACAGCATGAACGCACGCAGGCCGCTCATCAATGAAATCTACCGCTCCTGCTATGAAGAGAGCGTCAAGGAACCGGACGAGCTCTTCCAGCTCCGCCAATCCCGCATCGAGCTCGAGCGCCTTCTCCGTGCCCGCCTCGAAAGCGGCGGCGACGAGAGCCGGGACCTTCTCGACCAGCTTCTCGAATGCACCACCCGCATTGAGTCCTATACCTGCGAACTGTACTTCCGCGAGGGCTACTCCTACACCTTAAAGTTCCTCGCGCAGGGCCTCTGCTGAACCGGGGCGGCCGCCGTTTTGGCGGCCGCCCGCTTTTTTTGTCCGAATTGCCCTCTAAAAGTTCACAATTTCGCAATAATTCTTGACAATCCTATGACATCCATATAAAATAGTAATGTCATGCAGTATGTTTTATGGTATCATCGCACGGAAGGTTTTGGCGTTTTTCCCCCGCTTTCCCGCGCTGTGCCAATAAAAATATTCTATCCGCGCTCGGCTTTCCGCGCGCGGATTGCGGACATTGAAAATGGAATAAAGGAGGTCAGTGTTCCCCATGAGCACAATCGGATTCATTCCGTTTGTCGTCAGTGTGATTGGTGCTTTTTTAGTTGGCGCGGTAATCGCCTTTTTCCTGGGAGTCGCATACCGCAAAAAAGCGGCGGAAGCGGCGCTCGGTTCCGCCGAGGAGGAAGCGAAACGGCTGATCAGCGACGCGATCAAGACGTCGGAAACCAAAAAGAAAGAAGCCATCATTGAGGCGAAGGACGAAATTTACAAGCTCAAGCAGGACAATGAAAAGGAAATGAAGGAACGCCGCTCGGAGGTTTCCCGCCTCGAACGGCGCATCCAGCAGAAAGAGGAGTCGGTCGACAAAAAGCTCGACAACCTCGAAAAGAAGGAAGAAACCCTTCAGGCAAAACTCAAGGAGGCGGACACCAAGCTCCAGGAGGCCGAGCAGGTCAAGACCCACCAGTTCGACATGCTCGAAAAGATCTCCGGCTTCACCGCCGACCAGGCTAAGAATTATCTGCTCGCCAACCTCGAAGGCGAGCTGACCCACGAAAAGGCCCTCAAGATTTCCCAGTATGAGAGCCAGCTCAAGGACGAGTCCGACCAGAAGGCGCGCGAGATCATCGCCGCCGCCATCGGACGCTGCGCGGCCGACTATGTGGCGGAGATCACCGTCTCGGTCGTCCCGCTGCCCAGCGACGAAATGAAGGGCCGCATCATCGGGCGCGAGGGGCGCAACATCCGCACCCTCGAAACCCTCACCGGCGTCGACCTCATCATCGACGACACCCCCGAGGCGATCACCCTTTCGAGCCACGACGCCGTCAAGCGCGAAACCGCGCGCGTCGCGCTCGAGCGGCTCATCCAGGACGGCCGCATCCATCCCGCCCGCATCGAGGAGACGGTCGACAAGGCCCGCCGCGAGATCGAGGGCAAGATCAAGCAGGACGGCGAACGCGCCGTTATGGAGTGCGGCGTGCACGGCATGCATCCCGAGCTGGTCAAGCTGCTCGGCCGCATGCGCTACCGTTCGAGCTACGGCCAGAACGTACTTAGCCATTCGATCGAGGTCTCCCAGCTTGCCGGCATGATGGCCGCGGAGCTCGGCGCCGACGAGGCGCAGGCGCGCCGCGCGGGCCTCATCCACGACATCGGCAAGTCGATGACCCACGAGATCGAGGGTTCCCACGTGCAGATCGGCGTCGACCTCGCCCGCAAGTACAAGGAGAGCCCCGATATCATCCACGCGATCGAAGCGCACCACAACGACGTGGAGCCCCGGACGATCGTGGCCTGCCTGGTCCAGGCGGCCGACGCGATCTCCGCCGCCCGCCCCGGCGCCCGCAGGGAGAACCTCGAGAACTACATCAAGCGTCTTGAAAAGCTCGAGGAGATCGCCAATTCCTTCGACGGCGTCGAGAAGTGCTACGCCATCCAGGCCGGCCGCGAGGTGCGCATCATGCTCAAGCCCGACGTCGTCTCGGACGACCAGATGACCATCGTCGCGCGCGAGATCGTCAAGAAGATCGAAAGCGAGCTCGACTACCCCGGGCAGATCAAGGTCAACTGCATCCGCGAGAGCCGCGCGATCGAATACGCGAAATAAGCCTTTACGCCAAAGGGCGCCGGAAATTCCGGCGCCCTTTTTCCGTACGTCCTATCTCGGGCCCTTCCATTTGACCGGCCTGCCCGCCGCCGCTTCAAAAAACGCGCGGAATTCCTCCGGATCCCCCCGCGTGAATCCGTCCCGCCCCAGCACGTAGGCCTGTTGCCTCGCGATGTAGAGGTAGTAGCCCTCCCGCGTCTCAAACGCCTTGACGAACTGGCTGTAGTAGATTTCCCCCGCGCTCTGGTCGGTCTCCCACGTCATGCGGTCGCCGTAGAAGGCCATCCGGGTCTCCAGCATGCCGGAGACCCGGTTTTTGCGGGCGGAGCGCACCGACAGGGCGGTGACCCACTCGGGCGCGAAAAGAAAGAGCAGGCCCAGCAGGGCGGCTTCGACCAGCCGGAAGGCCGCCCCGCCGCCTCCGGTTGCGAGGACCTCCGCCAGCGTCATCAGGAATGCCAGCAGGGCGACGACGCCGACGATCCGAAAGCATAAAAACAGATGCGTCAGGTATTTGTGGTGGAACCGGATCAGCTGCCGGTACATCCGGTCGTCCTGTTTCATCCGCGCCGCAAAACGCGCGGATTCCGCCGTGTGTTCCATTTTGCCGCCTCCTTTTTCCCCATTCTAGCACGCCCGGCGGCTCAAAGCAATCCGGCGAGGTTTTGGGCGAGCGTGCCGAGCTGGAAGACCGCGAGCGCGGCGGCATAGGCGACGGCGGTCTGCAGGAGGGCCGCCGCGAGCGCGCGCCAGGTGGAATGGAGCTCGCGGCGCATCGTCGCGAGCGCCGACACGCAGGGGGCGTAAAGCGCGCAGAAGACGAGGAAGGCCGCGGCGGAGAGAGGGGAAAACCGCGCGGCGAGCGCCGCCGCGAGAGGCCCCTCCCCCGCGAGCGACACCCCCAGCGTCGAGACGACCGCCTCCTTGGAGACCAGCCCGGCGAGCAGCGCGACCGCCGCCTCCCGGAAGCCGAAGCCGAGCGGCGAAAAGAGGGGCGCGAGCGCGCCGCCCGCCCGCGCGAAGAGGCTGGCGGCGGGGTCCGCCGTGAAGCGGAGTCCCCCGTCCACATGCTGGAGCAGCCAGATGAGCACGCTCATCGCAAAGATGAGGGTCCCCGCCTTGCGCAGAAAGTCGCCGCACTTTTCCCCGGTGTTGCGCAGGACGTTTCGCAGCGAGGGGGCGCGGTAGGGCGGGAACTCCATGAGGAAGGGGGCCTCCCGCCCCCGGAAGGGGCCTTTGCGCAAAAACCAGCCGACCGCCGCCATCGCCGCGATCCCCGCAAGGTAGAGCGCCGCGACCGCCAGTCCCTGCCGCCGCGGGAAGAAAACCCCGGCGAAGAGGGCGTAGATCGGGAAGCGCGCGCTGCAGGGCAGGTAGGGGGTCAGCAGGATGGTCAGCCGCCGGTCCCGCTCGCCCCCCAGCGTGCGGGCGGCCATGACCGCCGGCGTGGTGCAGCCGAAGCCCATCAGCATGGGGATGAAGGATTTGCCCGTGAGCCCCAGCCGCCGCAGGGGCAGGTCCATCAGAAAGGCCGCGCGGGAGAGGTAGCCGCACTCCTCGAGCAGCGTGAGGCAGAGGAAGATGAGCGCCACCTGCGGCAGAAAGGTGAGGACGCTGCCCACCCCGCCGAGCACGCCGCCCACCAGCAGGTCGGAGACGGGCGGCGACACGCCGAGCGCGGGAAGCCATCCGGAAAGGCCCGCCGAAAGCCCGGCGAGCAGCCGTTCCATCCAGCCTTTGAGCGCGAGCCCCGGCCCTCCGAAGCAGACGCCGAACATCCCGGCCATCGCGGCCAGGAAGATCGGGAAGGCCAGCTTCCGGTGCAGGACCGCCCCGTCGATCCGGTCGGTGAGGGTCCCGCCCGCGGGCCGGGGCGGCGTTTTCACCGCCTCCCGCAGGATGCGTTCGATCAGCCGGTAGCGCGCCCCCGCGATGAGCGAGGCCGTGTCCTCCCCCGTCTCCCGCTCGAGCGACGCGCGGATGCGCCGCAGCTCCCACCTCTGTCGGGCGGTGAGGCGCAGGCGGTCCTTGAACGCGTCCGGGTCCTCCAGCAGCCCGGCGGCATAGAACCGCAGCCGGCCCGGTTCCCGCACCGCTCCTTCGACGGCGCGCGCCGCCTCCGCGATCGCGCCGTCGAGCGGTTCCCCGTACCGGGGCGGCGGCGGGACGCGCGCGCGGCCCAGCGCCGCGGCCGCCAGCTCCTCCACACGCTCCCCCTTCCTCGCCGCGACGGGCACCACCGGCACCCCCAGCAGCTTTTCCATCCGGGCGGCGTCCACGCCGCCGCCCGCCGCCCGCACCTCGTCCATCATTCCCACGGCGACCGCCATCGGGGTCCCCAGCTCGCAGAGCTGCAGCGTCAGGTAGAGCCCCCGTTCGAGCGAGGTGCCGTCCAAAATGTTGACCGCCGCGTCCGCCTGCCCGCCGAGCAGGAACTCCCGCGCGACCCGCTCCTCCAGCGTATACGCCGCGAGTGAATAGATGCCCGGCAGGTCGACGAGCACCGCCCGCTCTCCCGCCGCTTCGATCCGTCCCTCCCGGCGTTCGACCGTCACCCCCGCCCAGTTGCCCACATGCTGGCTCTGCCCCGTGAGCTGGTTGAACAGGGTGGTCTTGCCGCAGTTGGGATTGCCCGCCAGCGCCACCGTCCGCATTGCCCGTTCCTCCCCGCGTTTCCGATTCGGGTTTGTCCCCTGCCACCAGCATATGACGCGGCGGGAATTTTTAGCCCTCGCCGCCGGAGGGCGCGGCGGAAGGGGCGGGGGCGCGGCG